>NZ_JBMXXF010000038.1:0-3180 GCF_053997775.1 Methanopyrus sp. | reverse complement strand
ACCCGACGATGACCCGGGACCCCTTCCAGCACCACCCCGAGGGCACCCTCCTCCAGGTCCGCGTGAACCCGGACGCCGACGAGACGCGGATCAAGGGCGTGGACGAGTGGCGCGGCGCCCTCGAGATCGACGTCTCCGAACCCCCCGTCAAGGGACGGGCCAACCGCGAGCTCCTCCGCTACCTCCGCGAGCGGCTCGACGCGGACGTCGAGCTCGTCTCCGGCGAGCGCTCCCGAGAGAAGCAGGTCCTCGTCAAGGGCCTCGAACCCGACGAGGTCCGCGAGCGACTCGGCGTGTAATCACGGCGGCCCACCGAGCTCCCGCGCCAACCCCTCCGCGTCCCGCACCACCACCGGCAGGCACCCCCGCCCCCGCAGGTACACCCGGACCCACCTCACCTCCCTCTCCCCCTCCCGCGTCCGAACCCTCCCCGAAACCGCCTCCGCCCCCTCGATGAGATTCCGCGGAATCTCCAACTCCCGCCGGAAGAACCCGTAATCCCGCACGATCACCACCCGCTCCGGCTCCACCCGCACGTGACTGCACAGCAGGTGCACCGGGGTCGGCAGCACCCCGAAGATCAGCAGGAACATCGCCGCTCCCAGGTACCAGTTGGTCAGCCACCCCAGCCCCACCGCCACGGCGAGCGCGAACAGGGTGACGCCGACGGACGCCGCGATCCTTACCCTCCGAATCCTCCCCGGATCGGTCGGTCCCCTGAAGACCCGGTAGCAGCGCACGCTCACGACTCGAGCCCCCACACCTCGCGGAGCGTCTCAACGAACCCCTCCCGATCGAAGACCCTCAGCCGCAGCTCCCGACCGTCCCTCGTCCGCACGACCACCTCACCATCCAGTCCCTCCACCTCCGAGATCTCCTCCACCCGGACGAACCTTCGCCTGACCCCCCGCACCTCCAGCCCGTCCGGCCGCACGACGATCCCCTCGATCAGCGACGACACCAACCGGTAGCCCAGGGGCAGCGCCGCGGTGTTGACCACGAACGCGAGCGCGCCCCCGAGAACCGCCGCCTCCCAATTCACCTTCCACCCCATCTCGCCGAGCCCCAGCAGGAGCAGCATTAAGCCGGCTGATACGAACGACGTGTAGGGCAGTGCGGCCGGGATGATCCCCAGCTCGCTCGGGTCACCCTGCGGGTACACCGGCCACTCCACAACCCGCCGACCCATCCGGGTCCCCCGCCAACCCGGGGAAACCCGCGCCTAAACCCGTTACCATCCCGGAGTGCGGGCCTTACCCCTCCCGCAACACCTCCCGCCGCAACTCCTCCAGCCGCTCCACGAGCCGCCGCGCGTACCGGCGGACCAGGGGCCGCGAGCACCGGGCCTCGCCCCGCGGCCACGCGCAGGTCGGCAGCCGGAGCCGGTGCGGCTCCAACCCCGTGCGCTCGACCTCCCGGAGGACCTCCCCCCAGTCCAGGAACGGGAGCACCGCGGCCGGCTCCTCGTACAGCAGGACCGCGTCCTCCCCCACCACGTGCCGCACGTGCCCCGCCGGGTACCCCTCCAGCGCCCGCAGCGCGTGCGTCAGCGCGTGCACCGCGTACTCCGCGGAGTCCCGATGCACCCGGGACGCGAGCCGCTCCTCCCGCAACCGCACGTAGAACGTCCGCGTCCGGTACGACCACCCGCCCTCCTCCAGCAGCCTCGGCCCCTCGTCCGACCCCGGCGGCGGGACCAGGTACGTGGCCCGCCAGACCACCCGGACCCAGCCCATCCCCACGTCCTCCTCGCCCTCCTCCGGGTACGCCCGCGTCACCGTGACCGTCCACCAGCCGCGCGCGAGCAGCCGCGCCACCTCCGGGTCGTACTCCTCGACCGGAACCGCCCGGATCACCCGACCCCGCGGCGCGCTCACCACGACCCACGTCCGGCCACCGCACTCGAACGCGCGGCCCGGAGCGTAGTAATGGACCACGTCCGACCGGGACACCTGATCCACCAACACCCGACCCTCCGGGTCCACCACCCGGTACCCCGACCCGCCGTAGAAGTCCCTCGACGGGTTCTCCCCAGGCCTCCTCGAGTACGGGCTCGCGGCCCGCGCCGGCACGGACTCCAGCTCGCCCCGCAGGTACGCCCGCTCGAACCGCTCCCGCCGCTCCAACACGAACGAGGACCACCCGTCCACCGCCACCAGGTACGACTCCGCCGGCTCACCCCGCCGCCCCGCCCGACCCTCCCGCTGCCAGAAATCCGCCACCCGCTCCGGCAACCCCAGATGCACGACGCGGCCCACGGAACCCACGTCGATCCCCACCTCCAGCGTCCGCACCGTCACGATCAGCCGCAGGTCACCCCGCTTGAACGCCCGCTCCACCCGCCACCGCTCCCCCCGCGAGAGCGCCCCATGGTGCACCGCCACCGACAGCCCCTCCGACCGCAGCCCCCGAGCGAGCCACTCCGCCACCGCCCGCGACCGCGCGTACACGATCGTCCGGCGCGACCCGTCCCGAGCGAACCCAGCCAACCACCGCACCAGATCCCGCTCACCCTCCGGCTCGCACGCCCAGTACGTGCGCGGGGCCAGCCGCCCCCGACCCCGCACGACCCTAACGGGCCGACGCGTGACCCGACGCACCTCCGCCGCCACCCGACCCGGCCGACCCACCGTCCCCGACATCAACAGGTGCCGCTTCTCCCGCAGCGCCCGGATCAACCCCAACAACAGGTTCGCCCGCCGCGGATCGTAATAGTGCACCTCATCCCACACGACCGACTCCGCCCGCCGCCGCACGAACTCCCAGAACGGACCCCGCTCCCGCGCGTGATACCAGAGCATCTGCGGATTCGTCAACACGACCTCCGGATCCCGAGACCCCAGCGCCCGCCGCCACCCCGGATGATCCCCATCCGCCACCACCACGTCGAACCCGTACCCCTCCAACCGCTCCAGCTGATCCCGCGCCAACGCCTTCGTCGGATACACGAACACGGCCGGCAACCCCTCCTCCCACACCGCCGCCAACGCCGCCTCCGTCTTCCCCGCCCCCATCCCCGCCACCAACAGCACGTTCCGACCCGCGCGGAACTCCTCCACCACCCGCACCTGATGCTCGTACGCCTCCACGCCCGGCAACCGCGGACACAACGACCTCAACCGCTCACCCGAACGCTCCGGCCGCTCACCCGGATGCTCGAACGACCACAAGACCCTCAAC
>NZ_JBMXXF010000037.1:0-5842 GCF_053997775.1 Methanopyrus sp. | reverse complement strand
TGGTCTTCCTTTACCCGAACGTGGGGAGGTGGTCAGGGTGCGCCGGGGGATCGCGGTCGTCCTCTCGGCGGCCCTTCTGCTCCTCGGTACTCCCGCCGGCGCGCTTCGATTCTCGAACGTCTCGCTGTCGGACGAGCTCGTGAGGGTGGGTCTGGCCGAGTATCGGCACTACCCGCCGCCGGATCCCCTCCCGCCCTGCATCCCCAGCGAATTCACGGCCCGGGTCTACCGGGTGATCGACGGTGACACGATCGACGTCGTCCCCACCTCCTTCCGCCCGGATCCGCGGTGCCTGGACCGGCGCGGCGTGACGTTCCGGTACTACGGGGCCGTCGTCGCCCTGCGGATCCGCTTCGCCCGGATCAACGCCCCGGAGATCTACCACCCGGCCAGCGAGGAGGAGTACGAGCTCGGGATGAGGGCGAAGCGGTACGTGGAGGAGCGGATCCCCGCCGGCACCCCCGTGAGGATCCACGCCTACGGGCTCGGGTACTACCACCGCATCATCGCCGAGGTGTACCCGCCGGCGGCGCCGGAGCTCGCGCGGATCTCGCGGGTGACCCTGGTCGGTGGGAGCGGTCGCGTGGGGTGCTCGATCGACGCGGACGTGCGCGTGCCGGAGGAGGGGAACCTAAGGGTCCTCCTCAACGGCCGGCCCGTGCCCGTCCGCGTCGACGGTCTCGGGCCCGCGGTGACGGCCCGGGTGGGGGAGGGCGTCCACCGGCTCACCCTCACCCTGCCCCCAGGGACGCACCGGGTGACCCTCGAGCTCCGCGCCCCCGACGGTCGCACGTCGAGGTCCTACACGTGGCGGGTACTCCCGGGGCTGGGCGGCCTGGAGGCGCGCCAGGTGCGGTTCGACCACGCCACCGGGGAGGTCGTCCTGCTGGTGCGGGGCGGCGACTGCTCGGTCGAGCTGGCGTACGAGGGGGGCGTGTACCGGAGGACCTACCCCGAGCGACTGATCGTGAACGGCCGGGCCCTCGAGCTCACCCCGAGCGCGAGGCTCGAGAGGGTGAGCGCGCCCGGGGACCCGTACGGCGCCCTCGACGCGAGGCTCGAGGTCGGCGGCGTCACCGTTCAACGCCTCCGGATCCCCTACACCCGGCTCTCCTTCGTCATCGACGACCACCCGATCAACGTGTACCCCGGACGCTCCGTCGAGGTGTGGGAGCTCCACCGCGGGCGCCCCTCCCACGCGATGACCCAACCGGCGAGCCGGTGCCTCTCGACCCTCAACCTGAACGGCCTCGAGCTCACGCTCGCCGTCGTCCCGGCGCTGAACTACCGCACCTTCGCGCTCCGACCCGACACCATGAGGTGCCTGGAGATCGACCCGCTCCGGGGGACCCTCGGTGAGGTTCCCATCAAGGCGATCGGGCGCGCGGGCTGGCTCTTCGAGGCGATACTGGGCGACGGGCGGATCCTCCTCGCGGAACCCGAGCGCGCCCGCGTCCTCGAGGGCGCTCCCTCGGACCTCGACCCACTCACCCTCCTCGACGCCCTCGCCTCACCCCACCCCCCGACCCACGGCCCGTACGGGGCGCTCACCCTACGGGACCTGACGACCGGAAGGGAGGTGACGATCGCCTACCCCCGGATCCACGTCGACGACGGCGACCGCCACGCGTTCGTGCACGTCGAGGGGCGCACCGTCCGAGTGCACGTATGGCGGGTCCGGCACGGTGCCTGCACCCTCGAAACCACCGCGACGTCGACCGGGCGCCCCCTCGCGACCACCCTAAGCCCGGGGACGAGACTGATTGTCCTGCCGGAACGCGAGCCGCTGACGATCGTCGTGCACCGCACCCCGACCGGTGCCACCACCGTGACGCTCGTGGGCCCGGACGGCAGGAGCCTGGCACCCGCCCGGGCGGAGTCGCGCGACGGCGCGACGAGGTACACGTTCGACGGGGGCGTCGAGGTGATCACGCGTCGGGACGGGGGACTCGAGGTCCTCATCCGCGGGAAACGGGTCCTAAGGCTCCCGGCCGGAGAGGTCAGTCCCTCCCCGGGGCCGGGGAGCCGACCGCCGCGGAGGCACGGACGCGGGGTCCCGCGACCGGCGAGACGCCCGACCGCGCCCCTCCTCCCGCCCCCGGTGCCCGCGGTCCGAACGCGTGGGCGACGGTGACCGCGCCGCCGGATCACCCCCGGCGCGGGTACCGTGCGGCGCCCGGCTGGACCGACGGGGGTGGTCGGACGGCCCGCCCGGGGCCGCCGGCAAACCCCACCGTTTCCTCCCCGATCCGGGCGTTTCACGGCCCGCAGGACACTAATGTCGGCCGGGGATCGCCGGCACCAGCGTCGCCCGGGTGGTGATCGGTTGCCGCGGCGTGGCAAGCGGGCGGAGGACGTTGCCGCCGCCATCCTCCGTCGCGAGGGCTTCGAGATCGTGGAGCGAAACCACCGGATCGAGCTGGAGGGCGAGCTGATCGCGGAGATCGACATCATCGCGGAGAAGGACGGGGAACGGTACGCCGTCGAGGTCAAGGCCGGCACCGTCGGCGTGGACGCGATCCGCCAGGCGTACGTCGCGGCCGAGATCACCGGCTACCGACCCCTCGTACTCGGCCGCCGCATCCACCCCTCCGCCCGCGTCCTCGCCGATCGCCTGGGCGTCGAGGTCCGCGAGTTCTCCGAGTTCACCGAGGTCGAACCCGTCGACGAGCTCGCCACCGTGACCTCCGCCCTCCTCCAGAACCGCCTCCTCGCCCTCCTCTCCGCCGCCACCCAGGTCGACTGGGAGGACCTTTACGCGGCCCAACAGGGGGACCTCCGCCGCGTCACCCGCGTCCTCCCCACCCACGACCGCCGAGAGGCCGAGCAACTCACCGACGCCCTCGCCCTCCTCAAGCTCATGGCCTCCGACACCATCGGGGCCGTACAGAGCGTCGAGAACGGCGAACTCACCCTCGAACTCGACCCGCGCGTCCCCGTGCCCGACGACCGGGCCCTCCTCGTCCTCAACCGCTGGGGCACGCCCGCGTTCCTCGAGGTCGAAATCGCCAGCGTCGGCGCCCATCGGGTCCGGGCCAAGATCCTCGAGGGTAAGGCGAGCGGCGGCGAGCGGGTCGTGCACGTCGGCGAGCCGCCGAGGTGAGAAAAAGCAGGGGGAGGACCCTAGGAGCGCCAGCGCCGCCGGGACGCGAGGACCACCGGGAGCACCGGCGTCACCACGATCTCCACGTCCCCCGCGGGACCGCTGCGTACGTCAACTCGAGTCTTCCCGCCGACCGGGGGCCGCGCCGGCTCGGACGGGTGGACCCGCCGGTGGGGAACCGACGGTCGCTGCGGGTACGGGGGACCCACGCGCACCGTTACTTTCCTCACGAACTCGGTGACGGACGAGCCCCACGTCGGCACCATCGGCATCCAGCACCGCAGGACCAGGTCGTACCCGCCCGGCTCGATCCTCGTCTCGGGCACCAGCTCGAGGGTGACGGTCCACCGGCCACCCTCCTCCTCGGTTCCACGTGCCCGGACACCGCCACGACGTTGCCCGACGCGTCCCGGAGCCCTGCGGTCATCGCCGCCGGCGAGCCACTACTCGCGAAGCCCCCGACGCTCAGCGTCACCTTCAGTCGATCCGACTCGACCTTCACCTCCTCGACCTTGAACTCCGGCTTCACGACCAGCACCTCCAGCTTACCGTCGTCCTTGCTCTCCACAGGCACGAACGGGGCGAACACCTCCAGGCGTCTCTCGTACGGATCCCGGAACTCGCACTCGTCGACCACCTTACCCTTGACGGCGTCGATGAGCCACACCTTCCACACACTCTTTTATCCCGCGACCCCCACGCAACCGGGAACGCTCTCCTCCGAGCCCTCATCGAACCTCGGTGTCCCCGGTGCCAGGAGGAGCACCAACGCCCCGATGGGCTCGTCGGACACCAAACGCTCGTTCATCACGTCCAGCCCGCTGCTCACCACCTTCCCGTCGCGCTCCACCGGACTCCAGTACTTCACGATCACGTACGGACCTCTCACCATCACGTACATGCCTGTCTCCTTGGTGGTCACGAGCGTGCCCTCGCGGAAGATCATCGGATGGTCGGGACGTCCATGCCGTGGATGCGGTACCTGACGTCGTAGTAGTGTGCGCCCTCGGTGGCGCGCTCGGTGACCCAGACGACGAGGAGGTACGTCTTCCCACCGACGCGGAACAGGTCGTACGCCGCCAAGTACGGGTCGATCAACACCCGGCTGGCGCACTTCCTCTTGCCGGACGGCGCGTCCCCCGGGAACTTCACCGGTATCTGAATCAGATCTTCAACCAGCCGTCTGGGGCCTCGTGATCACCCGCACTATCTTCAGGGTCCCCTGCTTAAGGTCGTAATCGGGTACCAGGACTGATCTGTCGTTGAGGAAGATCGGGGGTCCGAAGTCGAAAGCCCGTCCAGGCTCACCCCCGTCGTCTGACTCGAGCCATTCCACGTCTCAGTCCTAGACGACCTCGGTGTGGTTCCGTACGTCGATATCACGCCTGTGCTGGACATTGATGGCGTGCCTTCCGGTTCTTCTCGCCCATCCATCCCCGAGACACCGGGATGTGGTGTGGCGCCGTGTTGACGTGAGGCTGGCGTTAGCGTGGGGTAAGAGTTTATCCAGTTTACCCGAAGGAGGTCCTCCCCGCCCGCGATGTTGCACGGGGGAGTTCATCGGTTGCACGTTATGCTCGATACCAACGTAGTGCTCAGGGCCGTGAGGGAACTCCTCTCCCCCTCGGTGACTCGGCCGATCGCCGTGCGATGTCCTCGTAAGGGGATCCACCGGCTTAGACCCCGCCCATCCCGGGGGCAACGTGTGGAATCCTTGCACGCGCTCATGGTCACCCTCTTCAACTGTGAGCTGACACCGGTCGCGGGACCCAGGCTGCTCGAGGAGTACGAGCGGAACCTGAGGCGGTACCACGACGACTGCTGGAAGCTCCGGGATGTCGTGAGTCTGCTCAGGTTGAGGTGTAAGGTGGTGAGGCCCGACGAGGAGCTGGTCAAGCTGTGCCGCGACGCGCACCCGAAGGGGGATTCCGCGGATGCCGAGCACGCCGCCGTCTGCCTACAGACGAACGCGGTGCTGCTGACCTTCGACCCCCATTTCTCGGAGATCAGCGCTAGGCTCGAGAAGGGAGGGGAGCCGCTGACGGTACTGGATCCTTATAACTTCCTCTGCCGAGTGACCGGATCAAGGGGCGAGTAGTTCACGGGGCTCGGGTTCCGCCCACCAGAGCATCTCGGGGCAACCCTCGCGCAGGTACCACTCCAGCCCGACCCTCAGGTCCCGGTACATGCGCTCGAGTCCGTCGTGTTCGGGCAAGTAACCCCCGTACTCCCCGCAATACCCGTACTCCCCCTCCCGACGATCGCGTACCAGATCGGGCTCCGTGAGGAACTTGTAGAGCGCGATCGCGTGCGCGTTCGCGCCGATCGTCGTCGCGAACCCGAGGGGGTCGGGCTCGAGCAGCGTGATTGGCGCCTTGACGTCCATTACGACGGGCACTACGAACTCCCGGCACTCCCTCAGCCTCTCGAGGCCGGCGATCGTCATGCTCGCGCTCGTGATCGCCATCACGTTGTCCGTGTAACAGACCTTGAAGTGGACGCCCTTCTCCTCGAACTTCTCCCGACCGACGACCCTTACCTCGAACCCCGCCTCCACCCACGACTCGATCGCCTCCTCGCTCGGGTGAACCCTACCCCCGTACTCCATCTCCTGCACGAGCAGGCGCCGGCACTCCGCCCGGATGTCCTTCGGATCCACGCTCAGCTTCTCCATCACATCCTCGAACCCGTCCAGCCCGTACGAGGCGATGAAGAGTACCGAGGCGTTCGGGTCCGTGA
>NZ_JBMXXF010000036.1:0-4812 GCF_053997775.1 Methanopyrus sp. | reverse complement strand
CGGCATCCGTCGTAGCCGTGCTTGAGCATCTCCCGCTTCCACTTCTCGTTCAGGAGCCGGGAGGCGGCGCCGGAGCGGACGACGGTCTGCAGGTCCTGGACCTCGGGGTCCTCGCCGGAGCAGGAGTCGATGACGTAGGTCTCGGCGTCCTCGGCGGCCGCGGTCAGCCCGCCGAGGAACTCGTAGTAGTGGTCGAGGTCGATGACGTCGTAGGAGCGGTGCGAGCGGACCTGGGCGGTCGCGTCCTGGCGGCCGGCCACGGTCTCGAAGAGCTCGCGGGCCTCCTCCCCGTGGATTTCCTCGCCGTACGCGTAGCCCATGTCGTTGAGGTAGGCGTCGATCAGCTCGGCCTCGTCGTCCCAGTCCGAGGACTCGACCTTGGAGCGCATGTTGTCGGCCGCGTAGAGGTCGGGTCGGGGGCCGAACACGCGGGCCTCGGGGTGCTCGTGGCCTTCCTCGCGGAGCTCCCGGACGTGCTTCCTCACGGGGTTCACGTCCTCGGGCTCGTCGAGCTTGGCGACCTTCCGCACGGCCCGGTCGATCAGCTCGACCACGTTGGGGAACGTGTCCCGGAAGATCCCGCACATGGTGACGACGACGTCCACCCGGGGCCGGTCCAGCTCCTCGGCGGGGATGGGCTCGACGTCGATCACGTTGCCGGCGTCGTCGCGGACGGGTCGGACGCCGAGGAGCTCGAAGATCATCGCGACGGTCTCGCCGCCCGTCTGCATCGTCTCGAAGGCCCAGAGGACGAGGCCCACGGTCTCCGGGTACCGGCCGTGCTCCTCCCGGTAGCGCTCGAGCAGCTCCCTCACGGCCTTGCGGGCGCGCTCCTCGGCCTCGGGGGTGGGGATCCGCCGCGGGTTGAGGGAGGTGAGGTTCCGACCGGTGGGCACGACCTCGGGGTTCCGCTCGATCTCGCCTCCGGGGGACGGCTCGAGGTAGCGGCCGCGGAGGGCGCGCACGAGGGACTCGGTCTCGCGCTCGTAGGACTCGACCAGCCCGTCGACGAGCCTTCGGACGGCGTCGGGGTCCGAGAACGCCTCCCGGAGCCGGTCCTCGCCCTCCTCGACGTACTCCCGGACGATCTCGACCGCCTCGTCCCGGTCGGTGGCGAGCAGGTCCCGGGACTCGGCGTAGCTCACGGCCGTCTCGGCGATCAGCTCGGGGTCCGGGTCCGCGCCCACGACGTGCAGCCCGCACGGGATCCGGTCCCGCAGCGCCCGGCGGACCATCGCCTCCACCGCGCCCACGAACGCGTCGTCGTCCTCGACCTCGAGCCGGATCCCGGCGGCCTCGACGACCTCGCGGAGCTCCTCCACGTCCGCCCGGCCCTCGCGCACGTCCTCGCAGAGGCGCAGGAGGTCCCGGTACCCCTTCAGCTCCGGGTCGGCGAGCGGCGGGTGCAGGTGGGAGACCATGCACGCGTACGTCCGGTGCTTGGCGATCGCGGCCTCGGACGGGTTGTTCACGTTGTACAGGTACACGTGCGGGAGCGGCGTGATGAGCAGGTCCGGGAAGCAGGACTCCGAGAGCGCCTTCTCCTTGCCCGGCAGGAACTCCAGGGTCCCGTGCGTGCCGAAGTGCAGGATCACGTCCGCCCCCCACTCGCGCCGCAGCCACTCGTAGAAGCAGACGTAATGGTGCGTGGGCGGCGTGTCGTCGTGGTACGACTCCTCGGACTCGTGGAGTCCCCGCGTCGGCTGGAAGCCCACGAACACGTCGCCCAGGTCCAGCCCGAAGATGGGGAGCGCACCGTCCACGACCAGCGGGTCCTCCTCCGGCTTGCCCCAGGCCTCGAGCACCCGCTCCCTCGCCTCCCGAGGCAGTCCCTCGAACCACTCTCGGTACCGCCCGAGCGGGACCTCGTCCGCCCTCGGCACGTCCTCCGGGCGCCGGTGCCGCAGGTCTGGGTTCCCCAGCCGCCGCAGCGCGTCGTCCGTGACCCGATCCAGGTCCACCTTCAGCCCCAGCTCGTCCCGCAGCAGCCTCAGCACGTTCCGGAGGCTCGAGAACGTGTCCAGGTAGGCCGCCTCCCCCACGTTCTCCTCGCCCGGCGGGTAGTTGAACAGCACGATCGCCACCCTCCGCGGCCCGCGCCGGCGCAGGTCCACCCACCGGCGCACCAGCTCCGCCGCCCGCTCCACGTTCTCCTCGATCGGCTCCATCGCGTGCAGGGGCACGTCCCCGAACCGGCCCACCTCCGCCTGGCACGCGACCGGGGGCAGGAAAATGGCCGAGTCCAGCTCCGGCAGGGACACGTTGATCAGCAGGCTCAGCGGGTCCATCCCGAACTCGCTCTCCTCCCACTCCTCCCGGTCCAGGTACCAGACCTGCGGGGCGACGAAGTAGGGCACGTCCCACCGTCGCAGCAGCTTGATCCCCCGCTCGACCTCGCCGCCCATCGGCCCACCCACGATCCGGAAGCAGGTCAGGGCGACCACCGCGTCCGGCCGCTCACCCTCGAAGAACCGGGTCAGCGTGCCGTACGCGTCCACCGAGCAGTAAGCGCCGACGGCGCCCAGCCCCTCCTCCCGGAGCGCCTCGATGACCGCGTCCACGTGCTCCAGGTTCCCGTTCGAGTAGAAGAACTTGTAGAACGTGACCGGGACGAGCGTCCCGTACTCCTCGCGCAGCTCCCCCAGAAAGTCCTCGTCCACCAGCCCACGCTCCGGGTCGTAGAGCGCGCGGCCCGGGATCTCGCGCGGCGGGTCCGGCTCCCGAACGTCCGCGCCCGCGAGCTCGCGAGCGAGGTACAGCAGCAGGTTCTCCACGTTGTCCACGCCACCGTAGTCCCAGTACCGGAACGCCCGCATCGCGACCTTCAGCCGCCTCAGCGCCCCGAACCATCCCATCCTCTCCGCGAGCTTGGCCCCGCGCTCCAGCGCCTCGTCCATGCGCACGCCCGACAGGTTGTCCCTCCGACCCTCCATCATCCGTCTCAGGAACCGGAAGAGCCGACTCTTTTCCAGCCCCAGGCTCTTGAACGAGGCACGCATGACCTCGAAGCAGGAGTGCACCGCGACGAACGGCGTTTCCTCCGCGAGCCCGTCCAGATTCACCGATCTCGCCGCGGCCGTGTCCATCACGTTCAGTACCGCGAAGTCGGCCTCGCGCATCGCCTCCACGAACTCCTCCGACCGCTCGCGCAGGTCCCACGAGTAGAACATCCGAACGTCAACCTTGCCCCTCAGGCGCTCCGCGGCCTTCGCGACGCTGAGCGAGTACGGCTGGTGCCCAATCACTACGACCGCTTTAACCATTAGATCATCCCCGTTTAAGCCGCCCGGTCTGAGCTAATAATTATTTCACACCGAGCCGCCGGATAGTAGGAGGTAGTGACAGAACGAAAGGCGATCGTCCGAGCCGTACCGGCGCAGCCCCGGCGTTCACGCTCGATGATCACTTCTAGGAGATGAAAAGCACCCTACCTCCCGATCGTACCGGTCCCATCTTCCCCGTAGCCGTGGGTCCCGGGGGACCGCGGGCCGATGGAGCCTCTGACGCTGGCGCTGCTCGCCCTCCCCGGGGACCCGTGGGACGTCTTCGGCCCCGTTCTCGAGCATCCAGAGACGCTCCTTGCCGGGAGCAGGGGTGGCGGTGGTGGCCGGAGCGTCGGCGGCAGGGCCGGGGCCAGGCTCTTCCGGGCCGGTGAGGTGCTGGAGTCCGGGAAGCTTTACCGGGCGCTCAAGGGGCGCTGGTTCCGGTGTCATCACTCGAGGCTGGAGTGCGAGCGGCTGCTGGTCCTGTACCGGAGGGTGCGGGCCTACTACACGGCGTCGTTCCTGTGCAAGGCGGCCCCCGTGACGTTCCTCACCTTCCTGGGGCTGGCAGACGTCCTGGAGCGTGAGGACGCCCCGACCGCGTACCTCTACGCCCTGATCTCGGCGATCTTCCTCCCCCAATTCGGACGGCCGAGGTGTCGGAGATGGAGGAAGCCGTCGAGGCCTTTTCGGACGCCGTGCTCGCCGGCAAGGGTTCCCAAAGACTGCCTCCGCTCCTTCCGAGGGCACGGCGTTCACGACGTAAGGCTCGTGCTGAGGGTGCACTCGGTGCTCTCGGCGCTGCTCGTGGTGGTGCTGACCTGGACGCCGCTCGGGAGGGTCAAGAGCCGGACCCTCCTGCTACGTCGCTGACGACGGCCGTGATACTCATCCCGGTGCTCCCGGGACTCTGGGTGCCGAGGTGGAGCTCGTGGGTGGTCGGATGAGCCGCCAGGGACGCCGACGTCCGCCCGACCGGCCCGCGGTCGTGAATCAAGCCCTTCCCTCGGGAGGCTGCGCCGAGGCGGGACCGCCGGTGGGAATGATGACCGCCTGGGTCCCCGAGCGGTGAGGAAACTGGGGCGGCCCTGACCCGAGGTGGACGCGCCCGTCCGCGCGGCCGCCGCCATCATCAACCCGGACCCGCGTCGAGGCCCGGGGCCGCCGCTCTTCCCGAGAAGTAGATGTGAGGCGGGGGTAAGCCGGGCCCGTAGTCGTAGGAGGGTTCCGACCGGTGGGCTCGAGTCCGATCGTTCCGGCTCGTTGGGGTCGGCACTCCGCGGGTCGAAATCACGTTCGGTGGGTCGGAGACCCGTTGAGCAGTTCGGGTCCGGCCTTCGGTGTCGGGCCGGACGCCCGCGCCGGGCGTCGGGTACCGAACCCGGTCGGGGCTGACGTCGCTCTCGGAGGCTCGGTATCGGGGTTTTCTCCTGGAACGACCGGGGCGTGCGCCGCGCTCCCGGTCCTGGGAGTCTCACGTCTTACACCGGCCGCCGCGTCGGGGAAGCCTCCTACGCCTCCTCCCTGCTCACCGTGATCTCGCAGACGC
>NZ_JBMXXF010000035.1:0-2381 GCF_053997775.1 Methanopyrus sp. | reverse complement strand
TCGAACCTCCCTCGGTCGTAGTACCTCGGGTCGTTCGGGACGAGCACGTACTCGCCCTCGGCCAGCCGGAGTACCTTCAGCAGGGTCCTACCGTAGCGGTAGATCGCGACGCCCACGGTCCCGTCCGGCGACCCGACGAGGAAGTGGCCGATCCCGATCCTCCGGAGGAGGTCCAGGGCGCGCTCGAGGTCCCCCTCGGTCACTTCGCCCGCGAGTACGACGCGCTCACCCAGCTCCTCGAGCCCGCGGTTGACCGACTCGTCGTCCGCGCCACCTATCGTGATCACCCAGCCGTCCTCGGTGATCACCGTGTGGCAGAAGCGGCCGTTCCTGAGCTTGTACTCCCGCAGGGCCTCGCGGCCGGCCCACGTCGTCACCTCCAGGTGAAGGGTCGCCCGGTAGGTCGCGTCCCGCCGGTAGGCGACGGCGTAGCCCCCGTGGGTGCGGACGAGGACGGCGCTACAGTCACCGTGGACCGCCGGGTGCTGGAGCGCGATCAGGAGCAGCGTCAGGGTAGGATCGGGCACGGGCCCTCCCCGCGGGTTCGGGAACACGTAGGTCGCCGCAGGGTTGATCAACCCGACGGGCACGCCACGACGTTCTGCGGCCGTGACGGGGATCGACGGACGCCGGCCGCACCGATCCGTGAGGGGAACCAGGTCTCTCACGACGTCACGACATGGATCGCGTCGACCCCCGCCCGTAGGCTCCCAGGACACGCGGGGTAGTCGCCGAAATGGACTGTCCGTCAGTGAATGACCGCCGGCCCACGACCCCACACGGAGTGACACGGGATCACACCTCGAACCCACGCTCTTTCGGGTAGCTAAGCTCGCACGCGGTGAGGGGATGTCATCGATCCGAGGTACGACGAGTGCAGCCAGGAAAGGGAGTGGAGGCTGCCACCCGGAGTCGGTGGGGTCCCCGATCAGAATCCACGCCCCGAAGGATGGCGTCGGACCGTCACCGCCTCCTCACTGGTACCGGGAAGAGCGGTAGTACACAGACAGTCCCGACGTTCCGCCGCTCCTCTTCGGGGATAGGAACTCGACGTTCGGGTGCTCACCCATGACCCACCACTCCTCCCAGCCCGAGCCTTGCCGGTACATGCTGAGATCTGTCGATGAACCGCACCGGCGGATCTTCCTCCGACGGTTCGAACCTCATGTACAGGGGCTCGACCCCCCGGGCCCGCACGCGGGTCCCGTAGGGAGGTCCTTCCCGCTCCCTGGGAACCCAGCTCAGTTCCCCATCAGCGCCAGGTCCGTGATCTCCGAAGATTCACGGGGATCCTACCGTTCTTCAGGTCGAAGTCATGGTTGACCGTCACAATAAGGAGGGCGACTACCGCGCCAGTCTCGAGGCGCACGTGGAACACACGCCACTGAACCCGACCGCCGCCATCGCGGGTCGACGGCGGCTCACTCGCCCGTTCTCGCGGACGTCGCGCTCCGCGTCCCGCTCAAGCGGGTCGTCGTCCACGCGAGCCTGCTACGAGAGGACTGACGTGCGGGTTCGCGTGGTCTTCGGGACCTCCAGGGGCCACTTCGAGCTCGGGCGCGTGAACTACCTCTGCCTCACCCTCCCACCCGAGCCCTTCCGCGTGCGGATCGAGGTTTACGACGGTGAGAGGCCGGTAGCGCGCTCCGAGTACGAGATCAGGTCCGAGCGGGCCGTCGTGAACCCGTTCGGGCCGAGATACGTCGAGTTCGAGATCGTGCCGAGAACATCCCCCAACCCCCGGACGCTCGAGTCTGGGGCTGGCGCATCCTGCACCCGAGCGTCGAGGCGCCCTAGACTCACCTGGAATCCACCTTCCTCCCGGAAACACCGACCCGGGACGGCCGCCTTCATCCTCCGCCTGGACATCGCGGGAGACGTCCCCCCTCCTATCCCGTCCCGACGACCTGACCTCCCTCCTGACCGCCCTCTCCACCTCCCGCCTCGCCCGCGAACTCAACACCATGCTAGGCCTACCCGACGACGTCCTCTACCGACCCCTCACCGTACCCAGGCTCCCACCCGAGTACGCGCTCCTCGGACTCACCGCCTGCCTCGCCACGCTCGCCAGCCGCTACTACCTCGGCCTTCTCACCTACGCGTTCACCGGCGCGTACGTCCAGGAGGGCGTGTTCGGGGCGCTCCCGCTAGAACTCTGGGAACTCCGACTCATCGAGGCCGGCACGGGCCTACCCCTGCCACTGGTCGGAACCCTCGCCCGGTTCGTCCAGTGGGTGTTGGACGATGCGTACTTGCTGGACGAGTGTCCCTGGTGGGACGTTCCCAGGCGCGTCCTGCTGAATCCCCTGAGGTACGTCGGGCACTGCGTGCGAGAAATGATTGAGGTGGGTCCGGTCGAGGCCGCCTGGTGGCTCGCCTGG
>NZ_JBMXXF010000034.1:0-97806 GCF_053997775.1 Methanopyrus sp. | reverse complement strand
AGGTGCCACTCCTCGCCGTTCACCTCGGCGCGCGCGAGCACGTACTCCTCCTCGGGGTGCACGGCGACGGCCAGGTTGGCCGGCAGGGTCCAGGGCGTGGTCGTCCAGATCAGCAGGGCGGCGTTGTCGGGCAGGTCCACCCCGGCCTCCGAGTCGTCCTCGACGGGGAACAGGACGAAGATGGAGGGGTCCTCGATCTCCTTGTACTCGACCTCGTGGTCGGCGAGCGCGGTCTCGCACCGGGGGCACCAGTTGACGATGCGCACGTCGCGGGCGAGGAGGCCGCGCTCGTGGGCGCGCTTGAGCGTGTACCAGGCGCCCTCGATGTACTCGTTGTCCAGGGTCATGTACGGGTGGTCCCAATCCATCAGGACGCCGAGACGCTTGAACTGCCTCGTCATGATCTCGACGTGCTTGAGGGCGAACTCCTTGCACTTCTCAACGAACCGGTCGACGCCGACCTTCTCCTCGATGTCCTTCTTGCACTCGATCTCGTCCGAGAGGACCTCCTGCTCAACCTTCACCTCGATCGGGAGGCCGTGGCAGTCCCAGCCGGGCTGTAGGCGGACCCGGTACCCGCGCATGAGCCGGTACCGGTTGACGGCGTCCTTGATGATCTTGTTCCAGGCGGTGCCCAGGTGGATCGAGCCGCTGGCGTACGGGGGCCCGTCCAGGAAGTAAAAGATGGGCCCGTCCCGGTTCCTCTCGCGGACCTTACCCAGCAGGTCCTCCCGCTCCCAGCGCTTCTGGATCTCGCGCTCCAGCTCGGGGCCGGGCTCCAACCCCAGACCCCCGTCGGGGGCGGTCCCGGTGGTCGTCGGGTCGGAGCTGCTGGACCTGATGCGGCGCGCCCACGAGGTGGCCCGAAAAAGGTTCGGTAACGTGGTCTCCTACTCGAAGAACGTGTTCGTACCGCTGACGAGGCTCTGCCGGAACCGGTGCCGGTACTGCACGTTCCGGCGGGAGCCGGACGAGGTGGAGTCCCCCTACCTCTCCCCGGAGGAGGTTTTCAAGATAGTGGAGGCGGGCCGGCGCGCCGGCTGCAAGGAGGTCCTGTTCACGTTCGGGGAGCGGCCCGAGGAGCGGTACGACGAGGCGCTGGAGTGGCTGGAGGAGCACGGGTACTCGAGCACGATCGAGTACCTGGTCGACCTGTGCCGGCGGTGCGTGGAGGAGTACCGCATGCTCCCTCACAGCAACCCCGGGGTGATCACCCGGTCGGAGATGCGGAAGCTGCGCCGGTGGAACGCGAGCCTGGGGCTGATGATGGAGATCCTCTCGGACCGGCTGTGCGGGGAGGGTGGGCCGCACGAGCGCTCGCCGGGCAAGCGGCCGGAGGAGCGGCTGCGGGTGCTCAAGCACGCGGGGCGGTTGAAGGTCCCGTTCACCACCGGGATCCTCATCGGGATCGGGGAGACGTGGGAGGAGCGGGTGGAGACGCTGGAGAGGATCCGCGAGCTGCACGAGCGGTACGGGCACGTGCAGGAGGTGATCGTCCAGAATTTCCGGGCCAAGCCGGAGATCCCGATGGAGGATCACCCGGAGCCGACGCCGGCGGACCTGCTCAGGACGGTGGCGTGGGCGCGGCTCACGCTCCCGGACGTGCCGGTGCAGGTGCCGCCCAACCTGAACCGGGAGACCGGGCAGCTGGCGCTGCTGGCGGGGGCCAACGACTGGGGCGGCGTCTCCCCGGTCACGAAGGATTACGTGAATCCCGAGGCCCCGTGGCCGGAGATTGAAGAGCTGAAAAGACTCACCGAGGAGGTGGGACTACGGCTACGGGAGCGCCTGCCCATATACCCGGAGTACGTGCGTAGGGGCTGGTACCATGCGAACCTCGCGGACCTCATCGAGGAGCTCGCGGACGAGGAGGGGTTCGCGGCGGGAGGATGAGGACGACGTGAGCGTGGACGAGCTGGTCAACATGGCGGTGTCGGGCGGGATCGACGAGGGGACCGCGCTGCGGGCGCTGGAGGGGAAGATCAACCCGTACAAGGTGCTGGAGGCCGCGCACGAGGCCCGGCTGAGGCTGGTCGGGGAGCAGGTTACGTTCGTTGTGAATCGAAACATTAACTTCACCAACGTGTGCATTAACCGGTGCAGGTTCTGCGCGTTCCGGCGGGACCCGGACGACCCGGACGCCTACATGATGTCGCCCGAGGAGGTGGGGGAGCGGGCGGCCGAGGCCCGGGACCGGGGGGCGACGGAGGTCTGCGTGCAGGGCGCGCTGCACCCTGACGCCACGTTCGAGTACTACCTGGAGATCCTGGAGGAGATCAAGTCGCAGGCCCCGGACATTCACATTCACGGTTACTCTCCGATGGAGGTCAAGTACTGCTGCCGGCTGGCCGGTGAGGAGCTCGAGGAGGTGCTACGGGAGCTGAAGCGGGCCGGGCTGGACTCGATGCCGGGCACGGCGGCGGAGATCTTCTCCCCCCGGGTTCGCAGGCGGATCTGCCCGGACAAGATCGACGCGGACGAGTGGGAGCGGATCGTTCGGACGGCGCACGAGATGGGCATCCCGACCACCTGCACGATGATGTACGGCCACGTGGACTCCCCGCGCGACTGGATCGATCACCTTAAGCGGCTTCGGAGCATCCAGGAGGACACGGGCGGGTTCACGGAGTTTGTCCCGCTCTCGTTCGTGCACGCGAACTCGCCGCTGTATCGGGAGGGTCAAGCCCGGCCCGGCGTCTCCGGGATGACCGACTTGCTAGTGCACGCCGTCGCGCGCCTGTACCTGGGACCCGTGATCCCGAACGTCCAGGCCTCGTGGGTCAAGCTGGGGGTCAAGCTCGCCCAGGCCGCCCTGCACGCGGGCGCGAACGACCTGGGTGGGACGCTCATGGAGGAGAACATCTCGCGGGAGGCGGGGGCGACCGAGGGCGAGCGTCTCGAGCCCGAGGAGATGGTTGAGATCATCCGCGAGGCGGGGTTCACCCCCGTGCAGCGCACCACGCTCTACGAGCCCGTGAAGGTGTACTAGCGGAGGTGCATCCCGTCATGACGAAGGTTGGGGAGTTCGTCCGAGTCCTGGACAAGGTGCTGAGCTCGGGCCCCGGCCGGAAGCTGATGAAGATGGGCGTCAAGCGGTGCGAGTCGTGTGGGGACGTGCGCATCAAGGTCGCGCTGGACGTGGCCTACGGCGACCGGGAGGACGCGTGCTGGAAGTGCAGGACCGCGGCCCGGCTGGTGCGGAAGTTCCTGGAGAAGACGGCCGGAGCGGTCGGCGTAGGGGAGGAGCGGCTCCGGGAGATGCTATCGGCGGACTCGTACCGGCGCGGGATCGCGGTGACGCTGCTGGGCATCTACCGGTACGGGGTCCGGAAACCCTTCGTCCCCTCCGCCCCGTACATGGCGATCTGGGACGTGACAGGGCTGTGCAACCTGCGCTGCAAGCACTGCTACTCGAACGCGGGCCGACCCGCGCCCGGGGAGCTGAACACCGAGAGGGCCCTTGAGGTCATCGAGCGGCTCTCTGGGTGGAACGTGCCAGGACTGGCGTTCTCCGGCGGCGAGCCCCTGATGCGGGATGACTTCTTCGAGCTGGCGGAGGCCTCCGCCGACGAGGGCATGTTCACGGCCCTCGCCACGAACGGGACCCTCATCGACCGGGACACGGCGGAGCGGCTGGAGGCCGCCGGCGTGGAGTACGTGGAGATCAGCCTGGACGGGGCCGATCCCGAGACGCACGACCGGTTTCGCGGCGTGAAGGGTGCCTGGGAGCGCGCGGTGGAAGGCATCCGCCACTGCGTCGAGACGGACATGATGACCGTCATCGCCTTCACCGTGCACCGAAACAACGTGAGCGAGATCCCAAGGCTGCTGGACCTGGCCGAGGACCTCGGGGTCGACGGCGTGGCCGTGTTCAACTTCATCCCCACGGGGCAGGGTCGATTCCGACGGGAGCTGGACCTGCCGCCGGAGCTGCGGGAGGAGGTGCTCCGCACGCTCGTCCGGGAGGCCTCCGATCGGGACATCCTGATCTACTCCACCGCGCCGCAGATGGCCCGCGTGAGCCTGGAGATGAACGAGGCGGGCGACTCGGAGATTCTCTACGGCACGCACTTCGCGTACGCGGGGAAGGGTAGGTGGATCGAGCCGCTGCTGGAGTTCCTGGGCGGGTGCGGGGCCGGTCGGTTCCTGATGGCCATCCGACCGAACGGCGACGTGCAGCCGTGCGTGTTCCTGCCGGTCAAGGTGGGGAACATCCTGGAGGACGACCCGGAGGATCTGTGGGATCACGAGGTCTTCTGGGCGTGCCGGGACCGCGACGGGCTGAAGGACCCGTGCGGTGAGTGCGAGTTCCGGTACGTGTGCGGCGGGTGCAGGGCCCGCGCCTACGCGATCACGGGCGACGTGCGCGGCCCGGACCCCGGATGCATCGTGACCGGGGGATCCGAGGAATGAAGGTGCTGCTCGTTCAGCCGCCGTTCGAGGACAACATCGCCCGGGTGCTCGGGGTCTCCTCGTTCCCGCTCGGGCTGGTGCACCTGGCCGCCAAGCTCGAGGAAGAGGGGTTCCACGTGGACATCCTGGACTGCCCCGCCGAGGGCGTCGGCATGGAGGACTTGCCCGGCGTGCTGAAGAAGTACGACGCGATCGGCATCACGGCCACCACCCCGGTGGCCCCGTCCGCCTACCGGGTCGCCAGGCTGGCGAAGGAGCTGGGTAAGTTCGTGTTCCTGGGCGGGCCGCACCCCACCTTCATGGACCGGGAGGCCCTGAGGGAGGGTCGAGCCGACGTGGTCATCCGGGGCGAGGGGGAGACGACGACCACCCGGGTGCTGGAGGAGGTGGACGGGTGGGGCGAGCCCGACTTTTCCGACATCGAGGGCGTCACGTACCGGGACGGCTCCCGGATCGTGCGGAACCCGGACCGAAGGAAGCCGGAGGACCTAGACCGACTGCCGATTCCGGCGTACGATAAGGTGAACCTGGATAACTACGCGGCGGATGGAGTCAGGTTCGCCCCGGTGATTACGAGCCGCGGGTGCCCGTTCCGGTGCATCTTCTGCGCCTCGTCCCGACTCTTCGGGCCGAGGTGGAGGGGGAAGAGCCCGGAGCTCGTGGTGGAAGAGCTGCGCTACCTGGTGGAGGAGCTCAAGGTGGACAGGATCGAGTTCGTGGACGACGTGTTCACCGTGTACAAGCGCCGGCTGAAGGAGATCTGCGAGGGAATGCGGGAGGAGGGGATCGACGTCCCCTGGGACTGCGGCGCGCGGGCGGACCTGCTCACGCCCGAGGTCGCCAAAATCCTGCGTGATCACGGGTGCACCGCGGTTTACGTGGGGGCGGAGTCGGCCAGCGATGAGACGCTGAAGAAAATTAACAAAGGGATCACGGTTCGAGATATTATTGGATGTAGAAAGGTGGCGAAGCGGTACGGATTAGAGATACTACTGTCGTTCATACTGGGGTTTCCATGGGAGGATAGGGAGGACGTTCTAAGGACGATTAAGTTCGCTCACCGAGTTAGACCAGACTACGTACAGTTCACGGTATGCACGCCTTACCCGGGCACCCCGTTGTACGATATAGCCGAGGAGAAGGGGCTAATCGAGGTGCGAGACTGGTCCAAGTACACCACGCTGGATCCGGTGATGAGGACCGAGCACCTGAGCCGGGAGGAGTTGGGTCGGCTGCTGCAGCGGGCGTACATTTCGTACTACCTCAACCCCAGGTACCTGCTGGATGCCCTGCGCGAGGGCAAGCTGTTCCTGTTCAAGCGGATAATCACGTCCGGGGCCCGGGCGGTGATAACGTACCTGCGGCGGCTCCTGTGAGGGGGTGTCAGCTCCCCGAAAATTCATCACGCGTCAGGCGCGGTCCGCGGTCATCATCCGAACGTTACGGTCTCACCACGGCGATGATCCTGGTGAGGCTTCGGTGCACGCGGTCCCGAACCTCCGCTTCCACCCGGGAGACGCCCTCCCTCACCTCCTCCCAGGCCTCCTCGGGGACCGTCAGGGCGATCTTGCCCTCGACGACCTCGGAGAGTGCGTCCAGGGTGTTCAGTAGCAGCCGCTCGACCGGGCCCCCCTCGATGTACGAGGACCGACCGTACGGTGGGTCCACGGCGGCGGCCTGCACGGGTTCTTCCAGGATCTCGTCCACCTCCTCCGCCCGTCCCGCGTGCAGCTCGTACTCCTCGATTCCGTAGTGCCTTAGGTTACGCTCCGCCCGCCTCACGAGTTCCCTTCGGACCTCCACGCCCACGGGCACGCAGCCGATCAGGCCGGCCTCGATGAGGATCCCACCCACGTTGCACATGGGATCGAGCAGCCTTTCCCCGCGCCGCGCCTCGGCCAGGTTGACCAGGGCGCGGGCGAGGAACGGTTCCGTGGAGTCGGGCATGAACTCGGGGCGTTTGTGCGGTTTGCGGTCCGAGAGCTTCTCGCGGCGGGCGAGCGGTCGGGCCGGGTGGACTTCGTCCCCCACCTTGAGCCTCCGCTCTCCTTCCCCCAGCCGGTAGACCGCGTGGGATCGCGCGAGTCGGCGGATGACGCGGCGCGCCTCCCCGTCGGTGAGTCCCCTCACCACCGCGACCCGGTCCCGAACCTCAATTTTCCCCTCGCCCACCTCCGCCCGGAGCGCGCCCTTTAATTCCATTAACGCCAGCTCGACGTTGTCCCCCGCCAGCAGGAACGCGTGCACGGGGGGTCCCCCTTGGGCAGGTACTTCGGGACGTCCGGGATCCGGGGTAAGGTGGGCGAGTTCCTGACGCCGGAGCTCGCGTTGCGGGCCGGCCGGGCGCTGGGTGAGTACCTGGGCGGTGGCGAGGTGGCCGTGGGCCGGGACGCTCGGGTGCACGGTCAGGCCATCGCCTCGGCGGTGATCGCGGGCCTGCTCTCTCAGGGTTGTCGGGTCGTGGACGTGGGCGTGGTCTGCACGCCCACGCTGGGCTGTTACGTGGTCGAGGAGGGGCTGGACGCGGGCGTGATGGTCACGGCCTCGCACAATCCCCCGGAGTACAACGGGATCAAGTTCTGGAACGAGGATGGGATGGCCTTCACCCCGGATCAGGAGCGCGAGATCGAGGAGCTCATGGACGGCGAGCTGAGCTACCCAGGGTGGCGGGAGTTTCGGGAGGCTGAGGGGGATGGAAGCGCGCCCCGCGTGCACGTGGAGCGGATCCTGGAGGAGGTGGGCGCGGACGGTGAGGGCCTGCGCGTGGTGGTGGACTGCGCGAACGGCCCGTCGGCCCTGGTCACCCCGGTGGTGCTGCGGGAGATGGGGTGCGAGGTGATCACGCTCAACGCGCACCTGGACGGGCACTTTCCGGGCCGGCACCCGGAGCCCCGGCCGGAGCACCTGGAGGACCTCATGCGGGCGGTGCGGTCGGTCGGCGCCGACCTCGGGATCGCGCACGATGGGGACGCGGATCGGGTCGTGTTCGTGACGGAGGAGGGCGAGTTCGCCGGGTACGACGAGGTGCTGGCGCTCGTGTGTCGTAGGATCCTGGAGGAGAAGGGCGCGGGCAAGGTGGCGGTCAACGTGGACGCCTCGATGGTGGTGGACGAGGTCGTGCGGGAGCTGGGCGGTGAGGTGGTCCGGACGAGGGTGGGCGACGTGTACGTGGCGGAGGCGATCAAGCGGGAGGGCTGCGTGTTCGGTGGGGAGCCGAACGGGACGTGGATTCACCCGGACGTGCACCTGTGCCCGGACGGCCCGCTCTCCGCGGCCTGGATGGTGAGTCTGCTCGTGGAGGAGGGTCGGCCGCTGTCCGAGCTGTTGGAGGAGGTGCCTCGGTACCCGACGCTGAGGGAGAGCGTGGAGTGCCCGGAGGAGCTTAAGCCTAAGGTGATGGAGTGCGTCGAGCGGCGCGTGCGGGAGGAGTACGATCGGATCGACACGGTGGACGGGGTTCGGGTTGAGCTGGAGGATGGGTGGGCCCTGGTTCGGCCGTCCGGGACCGAGCCGCTGGTCCGGGTCACGGTGGAGGCGGAGTCGAGGGAGCGTGCGGAGGAGTTGAGGGATGAGTTCGTACGGCTGGTGAGGGAGTGCCTGAGGGAGGTGGGAGGATGATCGGCGTCGTGCTCGCCGCCGGTGAGGGAACGCGGATGCGGCCACTGACGCGGACTCGACCTAAGGTGCTGCTGCCGGTGGCGGACCGCAGGCTGATCGATTTCTCCATCGAGGCGCTGGTGGGTGTGGGCGTGGAGCGGCTGGTGGTGGTTACGGAGTACCGGGCGGAGGAGGTGGAGCGGTACGTGGAGGATCGGTGGGGTGGCGAGGTCGAGCTCTCGTTCGTTCGGCAGGGGGAGCCGCTGGGGACGGCGCACGCCGTGTACGTGGCGTGGCGGGAGGTGGATCCGGACGAGCCCGTGCTCGTGACGAACGGTGACCTGGTGTTCGATCCCGCGCTCGTGGAGCGGACGGTGGAGGAGCACGAGGGTATCGCCTCGATGGCCCTGGTGGAGGTGGACGACCCCTCCGAGTTCGGCGTGGTGAGGCTGGAGGACGGGTACGTGCGGGAGCTGGTGGAGAAGCCAGATCCGGGGGAGGCGCCCTCGAACCTGGCGAACGCGGGCGTGTACGTGCTGGAGCCGGAGTTCGGGCGGTACCTGGAGGAGGTGAGGCTGTCCCCGAGGGGCGAGTTCGAGCTCACGGACGCGCTGCTGGCGGCGGCGCGGGAGGAGGGGGTCAAGGGCGTTCCGCAGGACGTGTACTGGCTGGACGTGGGTCGGCCGTGGGACCTGCTGGACGCGAACGAGTGGGCGCTCAGGAACGTCATGGGCCGGCCGGAGGTGGAGGGGGTCGTGGAGGAGGGCGTCGAGCTCCGGGGCCCGGTGTGGGTGGCGGAGGGCGCCGTGCTCAGGCCGGGCACGGTAGTGGAGGGGCCCGCGTACATCGGGCCGGGGTGCGAGCTGGGTCCCAACTGCTACGTGCGGCCCGCCACGACGCTGGTCGGGAACGTGCGCGTGGGGCAGGCGGTGGAGATCAAGAACTCGATCGTCATGGAGGGCACGAACGTGAGTCACCTCTCCTACGTCGGGGACAGCGTCATCGGGGCCGAGTGCAACCTGGGTGCCGGCACGGTGATCGCCAACCTCCGGCACGACGAGCGGAACGTGAGGGTGGTCGTGAAGGGCGAGCTGGAAGATACGGGTCGCCGGAAGTTCGGGGCGGTGCTCGGGGACGGGGTGAAGACAGGGATCAACACCTCGATCCTCCCGGGTCGGAAGCTCGGTCCGTACGCGGCCACGGCCCCGGGCGCGGTCGTGCGTAAGAACGTCCCGGAGGGTAAGATGCTGGTGGACGGCGTGCTCGTGGACTGGGACGGGCGCGGATGACGACGTCCCGCGCTGCTGATCGATGATGACGATTGGACCGCGGACGCGCCCCTAGCTCATCGCCCACCGGAGCAGCCTCTTCCCCCAGACCGTCAGCGAGCCGCGTAGCTCGCTCCCGTGCGCCCGGGAGACCGTTACGAGCTCCCGAAGCCACTCCATCGTTCCGCTCCAGATCCTGGAGAGGAGCTCGGCCAGCCAGGTGACCCGGACCCGGTACTCCGGGTTCACCTCCATCATCGCCAGGTGGAACTCCACCACGGCTCGGAGGATCAGCACGAGTCCGGACGCGGCCAGGACCGCCAGGAACCAGCGTCGGTCGATGAGGAACAGCGGGATCAGCACGGCGGCCGCCAGGAGGGGGTTCGGGTACCGGAGTCGGGCCAGGTTCACCAGCAGCAGC
Source organism: Methanopyrus sp. (assembly GCF_053997775.1). Lineage (NCBI taxonomy): Archaea > Methanobacteriati > Methanobacteriota > Methanopyri > Methanopyrales > Methanopyraceae > Methanopyrus > Methanopyrus sp. The sequence continues at coordinate 88,107 of NZ_JBMXXF010000034.1, read as the reverse complement.
GCCAGTAGGCCCGCCCCTCGGATCGTCGCCGAGATGGGGGAGAGGGTCCGGTACGTGGACACCCCTATCACGAGCGAGGTCGTCAGCAGCAGCAGTAGGGTGGGTACCGCCCCCAGGGTTGCGATCGACAGGGCCACCAGGCCCAGGATCCAGGCGGCGCCCATCCCCACCGCAAACGAGTTCCAGAGCTGCTTCAACATCCCGGCCGGCACTCCCCGGAGGGGGTTTAATTGCTCGGGGGCTCGTTCTTAGGACTGCTAGCCGGCGTGCTCTCCGGGTACGTTCCGGGGCTGCACCCGAACACGTTCTTCTCGGAGTACGACCCGGGCCCGATGGGTCGCGACGACCTGTTATCGTTTGCCGTGACGGCTTCCGCGATCAACGCCCCGGTATCCAAGCTTGAAAGCATGTTTCTGGGCGTGCCGGACGATCAGACGACGACGGCCGTGCTGGTTCCGTTTCAGCGGTACGCGCTCGCCGGCCGGGCGGAGGAGGCCGCCCGGCTCTCCGCCCTGGGCACCCTGTCGACGGCCCTGATCACCGCACCGCTCGTGCTGGCGCTGTCCGGGGTGGCACCCAAGGTTTACGGGGCGCTCCGTCCGGCGGTGCCCGCGCTCGTGCTCGCGGTGATCGGGGTCCAGGCGGTGGACAACGGGCTGGACGGGCTGGTGGTCTCCGGGGCCAGCGCGGGCGTGGGTTGCCTGGCCCTGCTGTGGGGCTCGATGAACGTTCCGGGGCCGATCGAGTCGATGCTGACCGGGTTTTACGCGGTCGGTCCCGGGCTCTCCTGCGCGCTGAACCGGCCCGAGATCCCGGGGCAGGGTCGGGCGAGGCCGCGCGTCTCCGGCGTTGACCTGCTCCGCTGCGGCGTTCTGGGGACGCTCACCGGGGTGGTGCTAGGACTGCTGCCCGGGTTGGGGCCGGCGAACGTGGTGTCCCTCCTGCGGCGGCTGGGGATCCGGCGGGCGGACGAGTACATCATGGTGGTCTCCGGGGTGGACGCCTCCGACAACCTCACCTCCATCGTCGCGCTCTACGCGCTGGGCAACCCTCGGAGCGGGGCCTCGGTGTTCCTGCAGGAGCACCTGGGCGGGATGACGTGGGGAGAGGCGTTGGAGGCCGCCGGCCTGTACGCCGCGACCCTGCCGGTCGGGACGTGGTTGCTGGTGCGCTCCTCGCGGGTCTTCGGGGCGGTGCTGACCGGGGCCCGCGCCCAGGTGGCGACCGTGGTCGTGACCCTGGCGCTCCTGGCGCTGTCGGCGGGCCGGGGACCGGGCGCGCTGGGGCTCTGCCTGGTCTGCTCGGGAATAGGGATTTACGCGCTGAGGAGGGGCGTGGATCCGTCGGTGTGCAGCGCCGCGCTCGCCGTGCCCACGGCGCTGAGGCTCGCGGGGGTGTGGGGTTGAGCGAGCTCCCGGAGGAGGTGGACCTGGAGCGGCTGCTGGAGCACATCGAGGAGACGAACTTCTGCCGACGGCTGTTCCGGGAGGGCCCGGAGGAGTGGGAGGTGCTCCTGGGCCCGCTGCAGGGGGACGATGCGACGGTCCTGGAGGTGGGCGGCGAGCGCCTGGTTATCAACATGGAGGGGCCGTACCCGGCGAAGATCGGGCGGAAGACGGCGATCATTCACTCGGCCGCGGACGTGGTGGTGACGGGTGGGGAGCCACTGGTGGCCTTCGACTCCGTGCAGGCGGAGGACGAGGAGCAGGCGGAGGAGATCCTCGAGGACCTGCACCGGCAGGCGGAGGGGCTGGGGATCCGGATCCTGGGCGGGAACACGCAGTCCCATCCGGAGCTCGTCCCGTGCGTGTCCGTGACCGTGATCGGCCGCCTCGTCGCCGAGGAGCCGGTTCCGGACGGGACGGCGCGACCGGGTGACAAGCTGGTCTTCCTGGGCGAGCCGGTGCGCGGGGAGGTGGGGGAGCGGGTACGGCGGGCCCGGGTGAAGTTCAACGCCTTCCTAAGGTTCCTCCGGGAGGGGCTCGACATCAGCGCGGCCAAGGACGCCAGTCGGGGCGGGATCCTGGGTAACCTGTTGGAGATGCTGGGTAAGGCCCGCCGCGGGGTCGTGCTGAGGTCGATGCCTTACTCCACCTGGACGGGCTACCTGGGCGTCTTCATGGTGTGCATCCACCCGGACGACGTGGAGCGGGCGGCCGAGATCGCGTTCGAGGAGGACTGCCCGTTCACCGTGGCGGGGGAGATCGTCGAGGAGCCCGGGGTGTGGTTCGGGGATCGGGAGCTCGTCTCCCGGGAGGAGATGATCGAGGTTTTCAAGCGGTTGCCGTACAAGCCGCCGGGGTAGGCCCGGGTGCCGGCGGCCCTGCGGGTCGCCTACGACGGGTCCAACTACCACGGGTTCCAGTACCAGCCCGACGTGCCCACGGTGGAGGGGGAGCTGCGGCGCGCGCTGTCGGAGCTGGGGTTGGAGCTGGTCGGCTACGCCTCGAGGACCGACGCCGGGGCCCACGCACGGTACCAGGTGGTGACGGTGAGGGGCGAGCTCGAGCGGGCGGTGCCGGGGGCCCTGAACGCCCGGCTGCCGGAGGACATCCGGGTGGTGTCGTCCGCCCGGGTGGACCCGGACTTCGACCCGAGGCGGGACGCCGTGGCGAAGGAGTATCGGTACTTCCTGGGCCCGCTGAGGGACCCGGAGTCGGCCGAGGAGGCGGCGAGGAGGCTGTCGGGGGAGCACGATTTCTCCGCGTTCCGTCGGGAGGACGGTCGTGACCCGAGGGTGCGGGTCGAGGAGTGCGAGCTCGTTGAGTGGGCGCCCGGGGTTCACGTGCTGCGCGTGCGGGCCGAGCGGTTTCTGTGGGAGATGGTGCGGAGGATGGCGGGGTTCGTGTGGGAGGTGGGGTGGGGTCACCGGGAGCCGGAGGACGCGGACCGGCTCCTGTCGGGCGAGTACGGACCGGGGGAGAAGCCTCGGTGCCTGCCCGCCGAGGGCCTGGTGCTCTGGCGGGTGGAGTACCGCGAGGTCAATCTGGATGAGTGCGAGTGCTGGTTCCCTCACACGGATATAATACCGCACGGGGGTAAGTTATTACTAAGGGTCGGTGGGGAGGGCTGAGGGCATGCTCAGGGTCGTGGTCTGCCCCCCGTGCTACGATCCCGCCCCGGCGCTCCCGGAGGACGGTGAGGTTCTGGACGCGTCGCGCGCGTCCTCGCTCTCCGGGATCACGTCCGAGGTCGGGTCGGAGGAGAGGCTGGTGCTGCGCCACATCGACGTGCCGGCGGCCCACGAGTGGGTGGGATGCTCGGACGAGCACCCGCTGCGCGTGATGAGGTCGAAGGTGCACAACGTGCTTTCCGCGCTGATGAGGAGGGTCCGGAAGGCCTGGCTGCTGGTGCACTCTCAGGTGTTCCTGGACTTCATACCCTCGAGGCTGCACCGGAGGGTTGAGGTTGAGTTCGTGAGGTCGGACCGGGGAAGCGGGGACGAGCTGGCTTCCTGGCCCCCGCACGGGGTGTGTCCCGCGGTCGAGGGGCTGCGGGCGGAGGAGATGGAGCGGAACGTGCGCGCGTTCGTGCGAAGGACGGGGTCCGCGGTCCTGGGTCGGATCGCGAGGTGGGACGTGCGGAGGGTGCGCCTGGAGTACCTGTCGGCCACGGAGATCCTCCGGGGACTGTGCCCCGACCTGCGCAGGTTCAGTCTGGGGACCCGGCTCCTGGACGCATTGGAGGCGGCGGGCGTGCTGACGTCCAGGAACTCCGGGTACCGGATGTTCAGCTGGAGCCCTGCGGTCGTGTCTGGGAGAACCTCGGAGATCGTGATGGACCTCGTGAAGAGGGTCGTCGAGCTCGAGGGGGAGCTGCTGGATGCTGCGTCTCCCTGAGAACGTGCAGGAGCCTCCGGTGCGGTGCGACGGCCCGGAGATCGGGAGTAGAATGGAGGTAATGAGGCGCTCCCACGATGGGTACGTGGAGTTGGGTAGGGTGGCGGGGCTGGAGAAGTTCCGGACGATGTGCCTGGTGACGGTGAGGTCGAGGGCCGGGTACTACGCGGTGCCCGTGCGCGCGGAGGAGGGGGCGCTGGTGGAGCCGGTTCGGGTGCAGAAGGTGGGTCGGGGGATCGTCGTCCCCTCGATGGTTCCCCACCGCCGGGTGGGCGAGGTCTACCTGGACATTCGGCGGGTGGGGGGCCGGTACGTTCTGGCCTTTTTTGGTCGGAACTTCACGGTCAGGACGCACGAGAGCCTGGTCGTGACCGGGGAGAGGGACGGCGTTTGGATCCGGTGGGATCGGCTCGCGTTCAACCTGCAGTCGGGTTACCTGGAGGTGGACGGCGCGCGGTGTCGGCCGCTGGGATTCGTTCGTCCGGGCCGCATGATCGGGGTGACGGAGCGGCTGGAGGTGGTGGAGGCGTCGGAGTCCGGCGTGAGGTCGGTGGGTCGGGCCCGGGTGGTGGGCGATTACCTGAGGGTGCCCGTCGGGGAAGGGTGGCTGGAGCTTCACCTGGGTCTGCTCCGGGAGGAGGCCTAACGGATGGTGAATCGGGGAGGCTGAATCCACTCGGACTTGCACCGGGGGCACCGGGAGGGGGGTCGAACGCGGGCGCTCTTGAACACGTAGCCGCACTTGTTGCACCGGGCCGGTTCCATCAGGAGCCGCTTCCCCTCCTTCCGGACGGTCTTGGCGATGTGTTCCAGGTCCTCGATGATCTTCCTCCGGTCGTCCTCGCCGACCATGGCGGCGATCTCGTCGATGGTCAGGGGCTCGCGGGATTCCGTCAGCAGTTGAATGATCTTCTCGCGCCGGGTCCTCCACTCACTCACCCTCGCGGGCTCCCCTGGCGAGGCGCTTCAGCCGCTTAAACCCCTCCTCTCGACCGCGGACGATGAGCACGTCCCCGGCCCGGATCTCGGTGTGCTTATCGGGCCCCACGATCCAGGTCTCTCCCCGTCGGATGGCCACCACGTGCATCCCCGTCTCGCTGGCGAGCTTCAGCTCGCCCAGGGTGCGGCCGTCGAGCTCGGACCCCTCCTCGACGCGCACCAGCTTGAACTTCTCCTCGGACCTCTCGATCGCCTCCTTCACGATCGGGTGGGGTTCGGCCCCCATCGCGACGGTCTCGGCCACGTCGTTGGCCGCGTCGGTGATCACCTCCATGGCCTGTGCCAGCTCCATGATGGGGAGCAGCCGCTTCACGTCCTCCACGCTCCGAACCGCCAGCGCCAGCTTGGCTCGGAGGGCCAGGGAGAGCTCGTCGAGCCGGGACTCGATCCTGCTCACCTCGTCCGCCAACTCCTCGCTCCCGGACAGGAGGACGGCGTAGGAGAGGTCCACGGAGAGCTGCGCCAGGTTCTTCATCTCGATCAGCAGGTCGACGACGGTCCGGCGCTTGAGGATGTCCTCAATCCGCTTCAGGTCCTTCTCCTCCTCTCCCTTCCCTTCCCCGCTCAAGGAGACCTACCCCGGGGCCAGCAGCAGCGTGATCAGGATGCCGGCGGAGTCGGCCGCCGTCGTCACGACGGGTCCCACCACGTCATCGGGGTCGAGCCCCAGCCTCACGCTCGCGAAGGTGGAGACGACCGCGACGAGTACCGCGAGCAGGTACGTGAGGGTCGTGGAGAGTAGGACGGTGGTCACCAGGGAGGATCGGCCGGAGAACGTGAGCTTGACCGCAAGCGTGTACGCGAGCGTGACCAGGATCAGGGCGGACCCCTGGACGGCGGTGTCGTACGCGACCCGGCGGGCGCTGACCGTGCCGAGGTGCACGTGGGTGGCGATGCTGCTGCCGACGGAGGACGCCGCGGCTCCGGTCGCGGCCATGAGCACGGGGAGCACGGCGGCCAGCCCCGGGTTGTGCTCCAGCTTGGCCTCCAAGCGGGCGAGGAAGGAGCCCACGTAGGAGCTCCAGGCGGCCAGCAGGGCCGACACCGTGAGCATGGAGGTCAGCGCGCCCACCAGTCCGCGCCTCAAAGGAGGATCACCTCCGACAGCGTGAACAGGAAGACGACCGTGAGCACGTCCGACAGCGCCGTCGTGACGGCGGGCGCCACCCGGTCCGGGTCCGCGCCCAGCCGGAGGGAGAGCCGCACCACGCCGATCGTGGTCGGGGTCACCACCGCGGCCACCGAGACCACCGTCAGGAGCGCGACCGCGACGAGGGTACCCAGGTCACCGCCGTAAGACCAGCGCGTCACCAGGGCGATGACCGGGGGGATGAGGAGGCTCGCGAGCAGGGCGGCCACGGTGCTCTCCACCGCCCGGTCGGAGTCCCCCAGGTGCTCGGCCGTCGTCATGCGGGAGGAGTGGGCCAGGGCGATGTTCCCTCGGAAATCCATCAGCGCCGGTAGCATCGCCAGCAGCTCGGGGTGACGGGCCCACTTCGACTTCAACGCTTCCAGGGAGAACCCCGTGAACGACTCCATCGCCACGAGGGCGGCCAGGGAGGAGAGGGCCGCGAGGAGGTCCCGGGTGGGGTTCATCCTCGGAGCTCCTCCCGCAGCCGCTCTGCGGCCTCGTAGAAGGGCTCCACCACGCGGCTCACCGGTGGAGAGTACGAGTAGTCCCAGGACAGCAGGTCCTCCACCTTCGCCCCCAGTCGGATCGCCAGGGCGATCGCGTCCACGCGCTCTCGCACCCGCTCCCCGCCCACCGCCTGAGCGCCCACGATCCGATGGGTGTGGGCGTCGGCGACGAGCTTCACCGTGAGGTCCTCTCCACCCGGGTAGTACCGGGCCCGGGTCGTCGAGCTGACGGTCGCCGAGACCACCTCCATCCCGACGTCCCCGGCCCGGGCCTCGGTGAGCCCGCACCCGGCCGCCTCCAGATCGAACGCGCAGACCACCGCGGTGTTGAGCGTTCCCGGCCAGGTCACCCGGGGACCCTCCGCCGCGTTGAGTCCGGCGACGCGACCCTGGCGCACGGCCACGGTCCCGAGCTGGCTGGGGACCGGCTCACCCGTGATCGGGCACCAGTCGGCCGCGCAGTCCCCGGCCGCGTAAATCCCCTCGAACACGCCGCCGTCTTCGGTCTTCACCCGCAGGGCCGGGTCCACCTTGACCCCGAACGGGGTGACGGCGGCGTTCATGGCCTCGAAGAGCTCGATCCGGGGCCGAACCCCGGCCGCCATTATCACGAGGTCCGCCTCGAGCTCCTCGCCACCCACCACCACGGACTCCACCGACCCGTCCCCGCGGATCTCCTCCACGGGGTCGCCCAGCAGGACCCGGACGCCCTCCTTCTCCATGCGCTCCTGGAGCTCAGCGGCGAGATCGCGGTCCAGCAGCTGCGGTAGTACCCGGTCCAGCATCTCGACCAGCGTGACCTTCAGGCCGCGCCGGTGCAGCGCGTGCGCCATCTCCACCCCGATCGGACCGGCCCCGACCACGACCGCGCGCTCGGCGGAGCGAACGGCCCGCTCCAGTCGCTCGATGTCCGAGAACCGGCGCACGGTGAGCACTCCGTCCAGCTCCGCGCCCTCGATGGGGGGAATCAGCGGCTCACCTCCTACGGCGAGCACCGCCGCGTCGAACCCGATCGTCCCGTCCTCGGTCTCCACCACCCGCTCCTCCGGGTCCACCTCCTCCACCCGGGTTCGGAGGCGCAGGTCGATGCCCATGCGCTCGTAGTACTCGGGCGATCTCATGACGATGTCTTCCGCGCGCTCGATCTCGCCCGAGAGCACGAACGGGATGGCGCAGGGGGAGTAGGCGACGCGGTCGTCCTCGGTAATCAGGGTGACCTCCGCGCCCCGCTCCCGGGCGGTCCGGGCGGCGGTGATGCCGGCGGCCCCTCCGCCAACGACCACCACGCGCATCGCTCGGCCCGGCCGGGCCGACCGGGCCCGCTGATAAATCGTTTACAGGAGGCCGCGCCGGCGCAGGTCCCTGCGGATCCGGATCACGCCGCGCAGGTAGCGCAGGATCTGCCGCAGGTCCACGTTCGAGGAGCCGTGCTCCCGGGGCTGGAACGTGAACGGGATCTCCCGGACCCGGTACCCCATGTGGTGGGCCTTGGCCAGCGTCTCCACCTGGATCTCGAAGCCCTCGGAGACGAACGGTCGGCCCTCCTCCAGGATCTCGCGGCGGATGGCCCGGAACCCGCTGGTGGGGTCCCGGTAGGGGAGCTTCAGGAGGATCCTGGCGACGACCCGGGCGCCCCAGGAGTTGAGGCGCCGGTACCAGGGGAAGTTCTCCACCTGGGCCCCCTCCACGTACCGGGAGCCCAGTCCGAAGTCGCACGCCCCGTCGAGCACCGGGTTCACGAGGTTCGGGAGGTACTCGGGTGGGTGCTGACCGTCGGCGTCCATGCAGACGACGACGTCCCCCTCGGCCTCGCGGAAGCCGCGCCGGTAGGCCAGGCCGAGCCCCGGTCGCTCCTTGCGGACGATGACCCGGATGTTGCCGTACTCCTCCGCCAGCTCCCGGGCCACCTCGGCGGTGCCGTCCGGCGAGTCGTCGTCCACGACGAGCACCTCCGCGTCCCAGCCCTCCCGGTCGATCACCCGCTCGATCCTGGGGATGACGTGCGGGAGGTTGTCCCGCTCGTTGTACGTCGGCAGGATGACGCTCACTTCCACCGGTGAGGGCCCCCGAGCCTCGCGATCAGGGTGAACCCCTTCACGCCGGACCGGAAGGTGTGGACGGGTCGTTCGGGGTCCAGCATATGAAATGGTGTGGGCTCGCGGTGGACGTCCACGGTTTCCACCTTCATCAGCCGGAGGTCCTCGCGCAGCTCGGTGGGGAGCCGGGAGAGGTTCAGGAAGGTCTCGTCCCGGGTGCGCCGGTACCACTGGACCCGGAGGTCCAGCTCCTTCCAGACGTGCGTGGGGTCCGCCCGGATGCCGGTGAAGAAGGGGAGGGCGCGTCGAATGGGGGTGGTGCGGGCGACGTCGGCGCCGGACTCCCGGAGGAACCTGAGCGCCGCGGCGAGTAGCAGGTGGCCGATCTGGTACCGGCGTCGCACCCGGTGGGAGACGATCAGGCCGAACACGTTGTGCGGGTGGCGGGTGGTGTCGGGATCGGCCCCGACGCAGGCCACGGGTTGGCGCCGTCGGTGGGCGATCAGGACGCGGGCGTCGGGGGAGAAGAAGTCGGACTGGAGGAGGTCAACGGGGACGGTCTCCTTCAGCTCGCCCGGGGCGTCGGCGTCGAGCTCGGAGGCGAGCCGTCGCACGGTGGGTGCGGCCCGATCGGGTGGGAGGATCCGGACGGTGAGGTCCCCGACCCGTAGGTAGGTCCGCTCGCCCACTACTCATCATCCCTGGCCGGTCCGCCAGCAACCGCCTCTTCATCCGCGCCGGGGGTTTAGTGGTACGCCCGCTTGTACTCTCCCTCCTCCTCCCTGGTGCCCAGGACGCGCTCGACGGCCTTGATGAAGTCGCGCATGGTGACGACGTCTCGGTCCTCGCGGATGGCCATCATTCCGGCCTCGGTGCAGATGGCCTTGATGTCGGCGCCCGAGGCGCCCTCCGTCATCTTGGCCAGCTTCTTCAGGTCCACGTCGTCGGAGATGTTCATGTCCCGCGTGTGGATCTTGAAGATCTCGTAGCGGCCCTCCTCGTCCGGCAGCGGGATCTTGATGTGTCGGTCGAACCGGCCGGGTCGGAGGAGCGCCGGGTCCAGGATGTCCTTCCGGTTGGTCGCGGCGATGACCTTGATGTCGTCGAGCGGGTCGAAGCCGTCCATCTCGGCCAGGAGCTGCGTCAGCGTGCGCTGGACCTCGCGGTCACCGCTCGTGGCGTCCCGCATGCGTCGGGCGCCGATGGCGTCGATCTCGTCGATGAAGATGATGCTCGGGGCCTTCTCCCGGGCCAGCTCGAAGAGCTCGCGGACGAGTCGGGCGCCCTCGCCGATGAACTTCTGGACGAGCTCGGGCGCGGCGAGCCGGATGAACGTGGCGTCCGCGTGGTGGGCGACCGCGCGGGCGAGGAGGGTCTTGCCCGTGCCCGGTGGGCCGTAGAGGAGCACGCCCTTCGGCGGCTCGACGCCGACCTTCTCGAACAGCTCGGGCTCCTTGAGCGGCTTCTCCACGACCTCTCGGATCTCCTGGATCTGCTTGTCCAGCCCGCCGATGTCGTCGTACGTGACGTCCGGCTCCTCCTCCACCTCCATGGCCGTGACCCGCGGGTCCTTCTCCGAGGGTAGCACGTCGACGACGGCCATGCTCTGCTGGTTCAGGGCCACGTTCACGCCCGGCTGGATCTCGTCCCGGTCCACGGTGGGGCTCACGTTCGAGACGAACTTCGGGCCGGTGGAGCTCTTGACGATGACGCGACCGTCCTCGAGCACCTCCTCCACCGTGCCCACGATCAGGGGCGGCTTCTTCAGCCGCTGCAGGTCGTTGCGGAGCTTCTCGATCATGACCTCCTTCCGGCGCAGCTCCTCCCGCAGCTCGGCCTTCTCGTCCCGCTCCATCTCCAGCTCGCGCTCCAGCGTCTTCCGGCGCCGCGCCTCGATGCGGAGCTTCTCCTCCTGGGCCTTCAGCTTCCGCTCCAGCTCCTCCAGCCGCTTGAAGTACTCCTGCAGGAGCTCCTCCAGCCGCTTCTTCTCCCGCCGCAGGTCCTCGAACTTCTCCACGAGGTCCCGGAGGTTCTCCACCCCGGTCCGCTCCATCAGCGTGATCAGGTCGTCCAGCACCTCGGTCAGCTCCTCCAGGTTGGAGTCGGACTTGTCCGACAACTCCTCCAGCTCGTTCTTCAGGTTCTTAAGCGCGCTCAGGCTGACGCTCTCCGAGGTGTCGGGCAGCAGGCTATCCAGATCGTCCGCCAACGTCGCACCCCCACCTCACGTCAAGTCTGGGCGTTCGAAAGCCCGTGACGCGATCCGGGGACAGCACCGCGCCATCGCCCCGGCGCCTGACGACCCGGAACCCCAGGCGCAGGAGGGCTCGTAGGGTTTTCCTCTCCCGGATTATTAAGTCGAGGTCCGACCCGGGGTTCGCCACCCGCAGGCTCGTCCACCCGACTGGGTTCCCCACCGTCAGGTCGTGAAGCGGGGCGGCGCAGCCCACCGTCCCGACGACGCCCAGGTCGCGGATACCGGACCTCCACAGCACGGACAGGAGCTCCAGCACCCGGTACCCCACCTCGGGGTCGACCGGGTGGCCCGCGTCCTCCGGCGGCTCCAGCGCGTCGAGCCTGAGCCTCGGGCAGATCTCCCGGTAGGCGTCCCAGGGCGTTAACCTTCTTTCAACTCTCACCTCTCCCGGACTAAAAAACTTCCTATCGCCCCGGGCGGCCACCACCCTCGTCCCGTCCCCGCGCACCAGGAGCCGCACCGTCCGTCCCCACTGCTCCCCCACGCCACCGTCCCGGAGGATCAAGATACGGGGAAGCAAGGTCCCGGCCCCACCGAAGGAACAGTATCACGAGCCCGACCACCGTCACGTCCCCGGACGCGCCCGGGCTGACGCGGCGCTCGAGGCACTCCCGCACGAACGACCAGAGCTCCCGCCGGCCCCTGGGGGTCATCACCCCGCCCAGCCGCAGCACCCGGCGCGCCCGGCGCCGGACCCACCTTCGATCCCCCGGCGGGAGCCCCGCGTCCTCCAGCACGGCCATGCAGGCCAGGACCGACTGGACCACGGCCTCCTCGAGCGAACCGCCCCTTCTCAGCACCGAGACCAGGGTGGGGAGCGACACCATCCTGGCCGTCGCGAGCCCGGAGGCCGCCTCCCCGAAGATCCCGGCCAGCCCCTCCCGAACCCGCCTTCGACCGCACTTCGTTTCCGTCCGATCCCACAGGCGCTCCGCGCAGAACCGGCCCACCTCCCGGATCCGATCGACGGGCATGGGGTCCCGCTCCCACCCGGCCGAGTAACAGTGCACGGCCCCCAGGAACAGGACCCCGCGCACGGGGTTCGGGCCGGCGGAGGCGGTGAGCACGTCCACGTTCCAGGCGGGCAGGCGGCGCACGAGCTCCTCCACCGGTTTCCGACTCAGCCCGAGCTCCAGCGCCTCGCGCAGGCACCTCCCCAGCGCGGGCAGGCAGAGGCAGAACTCCCTGGGCCCCATGTCCGGGTGGGGGCTGGGGGAGACGGGGTCCACGAGCCCGGGCTTCGGGCCCGAGAGCGCCTCGATCGCGACGGCTCGGCAGAAGAGCTCCGGCAGCTCGCGCGGGTCGGCCACGCGGGTCACCCGGCCCCGAGCTCGGAGATCACGCTGCGGGCCGCCGGTCGCCAGGCGGACAGCGCCGGTCGGCCCTCCCGCACGACCAGCACGTCCCGGTACCGCACTTCCTCGGGCTCGCCGAAGACCTGCCGCCCTCCCCGGAAGGCGAGCACGGTGTCGCCGAGGCGTAGGTAGGCGCAGGGGCAGCACTCCCGGAACACGTCCAGGTTGCCCACGATCCTCCGCCGGAGCCGGCCCGGCAGCGGGCCGGAGAACGTGAACAGCGCGTGGAGGCCGACCCGGCGCGGTTCCAGCCTCAGCAGGTCCCGAAGCAGGCCCATCGCGCCCGCGTCCGCCACGATCGCGAGGACGTCACCGTCGCCCTCCGGCACGCGCGCCTCCTCCTCCCCGGACGCGGCCCCCCACTCCCCGGCCCGAACGGGCACGGTGATCACCCTCCCGTCGACCTCGCGGCCGCCCACCACCACCGTTTCCCGGAACCGCTCCCCGCGGGCCACGGTGCCGACCACCGCCGCCCGTCGCACCTCGCACCCCTCCAGCACGCTCCCGAGCACCAGCCCCTCCTCCACCTTCGTGTCGATGAGGACCGAGTCCCGGACGGGCACCGGCGGCCCCCCTACTTGGTCCTCAGGTGGAGCACGTGGAGGGGGAAGGTGAAGGGTCGGCGCGGGAGCTCGATCGCGTGCCCCAGTCGGACGATCCGCGGCCGCTCCTCGACGATCACCCCGAACTCCTCGGGGCGTCCCTCCTCGATCTCCAGCCCGCCGTCGGCGAGCCTGAGGTTGAAGGCGCGTCCCCGGCGTCCCTCGACCTTGAACTCCGAGCCGTCGAACTCGACCTCCACCCGCTCCGCGTCCACGACCACGCCGCGGGGCATCGCGGGGTTGCCCCCCACCACCCCGCGCCGGGGCACCCGCTCGGTCACCACGCTGTTCGGGAGCAGCACCGCCTCCTCGCCCACCTCGGCGCCGGGTAGGAGGGAGACGCCGGGTCCGACCAGGGCGCCCCGGCCGACGGTGGGGGGCTCGAGGTCCCCGCTGACCTTCAGCTGCCCCAGCACGGAGCCGTGGTGAACGGTGGCGCCCTCAGAGACCCGGCCCGTGACGGTGGTCCGGGCCCCCACTGCGCACCTCTCGAGCTCCGCGTTGTAGACCACGGACTCGCCCGAGATCAGGGCGCCGCGCAGCCTCGCGTCGGGGCCCAGCCGGACGCGCTCGCCGATCACGCAGTCCTCGCTCGCCCGCACGTCACCGAGGATGATCGTCGTGTCCGGGTCGGTCACGGCCGGGTGCTCGTCCTTGTTCCTCCGCGTCAGCGGCTGCATTCTCGGCCACCCTCAGGGTCGACAGGCCCGCTTTCACGCACCGGAGCACGTCGTCGACGGCGTGCTTCAGGGGCCCGAAGCCGTCGCCTCGCAGGTGGATGCGGCGGTCTCGCACGCGGCACCAGGGGTCCGCGTCCGGAATCAGGGCGAGGAGCACCGGGTCGGGCACCCGCAGCCGGAGGGTGGCGCGCACGCGGGAGGTCAGGCAGCTCACCCGTTCCATCACTCCCGCTCGGGTCGGAGTAGGCTTAGCTCATCATCCCTCCGCGTGCACGTCCTCGGGGTCGAAGGGGGGTGAGCACGCGACGAGCAGCCTCATCCGGCCCTCCACCTTGTGCCTTACCCCGGGCCTCACCACGATCACGTCTCCGGGGCGCACGTCCACGGGCCGCCCGTTTAGGTGGACGCGGCCGGTCCCCTCCAGCACGTAATAAACTTCCGTGGTCCGCTCGTGGTAGTGCTCCTCGCCCTCCCCGTCCACCTCGACCTCGGCCAGGGAGAGGCGCTCGTCCGAGTACAGCTCCAGGACCCGGCCGCACACGGTCTCCCGGCGGTCCCGTTCGACCCGCAGCTCCCAGCCCAACATCACCTCCCCGGGGCGGGTGGTCCTGCGCGGCGATCTAACGTTGACGGTGCGGTGGACGCTGCTGTCGCTGGCCCTGGGCGCCGTCGGCGGGCTGTGCGCCGCCACCATCACCTGGACCATCCTGACCGTGGGTCGGCTCTCCGGCGGGTCCGTGTGGGTGACGCCCGCGGTGATGGTGCTGGCCGGGGCCGTGAGTTCGCTGCACCCGGAGCTCCCGGGGACGGGGCTGGACAAGGCCCGGCAGGGTCGCGCCAGGGATCCGGTGGCCGGCGTGCTCAAGCTCCTGGTGGCGGGGGCCGTGATCGGGTCGGGCGGGAGCGGGGGTCAGGTGGGTCCCTGCGTGCAGTCGTGCGTGTCCATCGGCCGTTGGTGCGCCGAGCGGTTCGGCGTGAGGGGACTGCCCAGGTCGTGGGCGATCGTCGCGACCGCGTCCGGTGGGGTGTCCGGGGTCCTGTGCGCGCCGGTTTCCGCGGCCCTCTTCACGCTGGAGACGCTCGCCGGGGGGTTGGGATACCCGTGCCTGCCGCCGGCCATCATCGCCAGCGTTTCCGGGTACACGGTGTACTACCTGGTTCTGGGGAAGCACTACCTGCTGACGGCCCACGCCGGGTACGTGTACTCCTGGTGGGACCTGCCGGGGCTGACGGTGGTGGGCCTGGCGGCGGCCGTGGCGGCGTACGGTCTGGTGCGCTCGGTGCAGGTCGCGTACCGGTGGTTTCACCGGGTTCGGCGGGCGGAGGTCCGGGCGCTGCTCGCCGGGGTCGCGGTCGCGGCCCTGGGAGCGTGGGTGCCGCAGGCGGTCGGGCTGGGGCTGGACTGGGCGTCCCGGGCGGCGGTGGGTCGGATGGACCCGTGGTGCTCGGGACTGGCGTTCCTGGGTAAGGTGGCGGCAACGTCGCTCACGCTGGGGAGCGGGGTGCCCGCGGGCTTCGTCTCGCCGGTCGTGTGCGCCTCGATCTTCTTCGGGTCCGCCGTGCGGGCGCTGGTGGGGTTGCCGGCGCCGGCCGCCGTGGCCGCCTCCATGTCCGCGTTTCTGGCGGTGGCGTTCGACGCCCCGGTCTCGGCCGCGGTGCTCGTGATGGAGCTGTTCGGCATGGACTGCGCCGTGCCGGCTGCGCTGGGGGCGGTCCTGGGGTACCTGACGGTCAACCCGGGATTCCTCGGGGAGCTGCTGCGGGGGAGGGATCGTGTTCGAGGTGGAAGTGAAGATCGCCGTTGAGAACCCGGAGGAGGTGAGGGAGCGGCTTCGGGAGCTGGGGGAGCGTGAGGGGACGCTGGAGCAGGTGGACGTGTACTACCAGCATCCGTGCCGGGACTTCGGGGAGACGGACGAGGCGCTGAGGCTGCGCCGCACGGACGGTAGGGTCGTGTTGACGTACAAGGGGCCCCGGGTGGGTCGGGAGAAGTCCCGGGAGGAGGTGGAGGTTGAGGTGGAGGACGGGGAGCGGATGGATCGGATCCTGAGGCGCCTGGGGTTTCGGCCTCTGGAGCGGGTGAAGGTTAAGAAGCGTCGGGAGGTGTACCGGGTGAGGTTCGAGGGTCGGGACGTGACGGTGGCGCTGGACGAGGTGAGCGGGTTGGGGACGTTCCTGGAGTTGGAGTGTTCGGTGGGCGATCGCTCCGAGGTGGAGCGGGCGGAGGAGAGCCTCCTGCGGCTGGCCGAGAGGCTGGGCGTGAGGGGAGAGCGGGTGCGCGAGTCCTACCTGGAGCTCCTGATGGAGCGCGCGGGGGAGTGAGCGGTGTTCGATTGGATACGGCGGCATCGACGCACGATCGTGACGGCGGGTATCCTGTTCCTGGCCGGGATAATGGTGCTCTCGGCCATCCCCACGTTCACGCTCTCGGGACAGGCCGGCGGACGGGTGGTGGCGGCGCGGGCCGTCGTGAAGGCGAAGATCGTGCGCGACTACCAGGTGTCGATTGTTCGGGCGCTGGTCGTGCCGAAGCGGGGTGTCTCCGGGGAGGAGCTGCGGAAGGCGGTGGAGGGAGTGGAAAGCGTCGAGCGGGTCTCCGTGCAGAAGACCAAGATCAAGGGGTACGAGGTGTACGTGGTGGACGCGCTGGTGCCAAGCACGGTGGACCCGAGCCAGGCCAGGAGGGACGTGGAGAAGGTCCTCAAGGGCAAGTCGGTGGCGGAGCGGAGCGTGGTGGTGAAGGGGTCCGTGTTCCTGTTCCAGGCCTCGTACGACGGGAAGCCGGACAGGCGGAAGGTGGAGGAGGCGGTTCGCCGGGAGCTGGGTAACCGGGTCATGGACGGTCCGAGCGTGAAGGTACGGTACAACTCCGTGGTCGGTAGGGTTCTGTGCAACGTAAGTGACGGTAAGCACGTGGAGGTGAAGCGTCGGATCGAGCGGGCGTTGAGGAAGACGGGGGCCCGTGGGTGCCTGGTGCTGGAGCAGCTCACCGTGCAATTGGGTCGGATTCGGGTGGACCTCCTGGGTCCCGGGGAGGAGAAGGTGGGGACGCGGACGGTGAACTTTTCCGGGCGGACGGTGCCCGCGATGGTGCTGCCGGAGCACGCGAGGCAAGGAGAGGTGAGCCTGTGGTTCTGGATGTCCGTCTCCGGGGGTCGGCAGCGCGTCTTCCTGGTGGATCAGTCGGTTGTGCAGGGCCACTACACGGTGTTCTAGCTGTTCTAGCGCAGGCGCGGTCGGTCCGCGCCCAGTCCCTTCCACAGCTTTTTCACGATTTCCGGGCTGGATAGGGACAGCTTCGGTGGGACGTGGAGGAGCGCCTCCAGCAGGTCTTCCCGGGTGCCTTGAATCAGCACGGAGTCCCCGTCTCGGGTGACCCGGACGCCGTGGTCGAGAAGCAGTCGCAGGAGCTCCTTCGGGGGTTCCTCACTCACCCTGATCGTAACCTCTCCACGCGGTCGGCGAGCCACCGGATGAGGTCCCCGTCCGTGATGATGCCCAATAGGCGTCGTTCGTCGTCCACGACGGGCAGCTGGTTGTAGATGCCCTCGGGCGCGGAGCACATCTTCTTGATGACCGTGATCAGGTCGTCGTCCGGGCGCGCGACCACCACGTCCGTCTCCATGACCTCCTCCACGGTGGTTCCGGGCTCGTACCGGTCCTCCAGCAGGGCTCTCCCGAGGTCGGTTCGGGTTACGAGGCCGAGGAGGCGGTCCTCCTCGTCGGTGACCGGGAGGGCGCCCACGTCGTTCTTGATCATGATCTCGAACGCCTCGATAACGCCATCGTTGGGGGACGCGGTGATCGGGTCCTCCGTCATGAGATTCTCGGCCTTGCACCGTCGGAGCTCCTCGGTCAGGCGCATGCTTTCACCACCAGGACGCGCTTTTCGCCAGCTCCTTCTCTCCCTTCAGCAGCTTGGACGATATGTAGCTCACGATCTTCTCCACGGTCTCGTCGATGTGCTCGTTGTTGATCACCGGGATGTCGTGGTCCTCGGCGTCCTCGACGAGGAAGTCGTGGATCTTGCGGATCTCCTCGAAGTACTTCAGGTACCGCTCGGCCGGGCGGGATAGCTTGGTGTCCCGGGAGCGCGCGTAGAAGCGCCACTTGTGCGCCTCCTCGTCCTCCACGGCGAGCATGAAGGCGAACACGTTGGGGTAGTTGAGGATCTCCTTCTTGATGAGGCGCGGGACGATGTGCACGCCCTCGATGATCACGTGGATGCCCTCGTTGATCGAGCGGTTGACGACGCCCTCGATGCCGACCACGACGGGCTCGGAGTGGTCGAGGAAGCCGGTGATCACGGGGTCCTCGGCGGGCTTGTAGCGGAGGCGCTTCCAGGCGGTGTAGGAGGACTCGTAGAGGGTCGGGTACAGCTCCTTGGCCAGCACGCGGCGCATGACCTCTCGGATGGCGTCCGTGCCGATCACGTTCGTGATGCCGAGTCGGTGGCCGACCTCGGCGGCGATCGTGGACGTGCCCACGCCGGACGCGCCGCCGATCAGGACGATGATGGGCTCCTCCCGCTTCTTGATCCGGCGCCAGAGCTCGTATCGCTCCGCGAGGGACTCGTCGATCTCCTCGAGCTTCTGGCGGATGATGTCGGCCAGCTCGTCCGTGCTGATCTCCCGGACGCCCTCCCGCTGTAGCTCCCGCTTAATCTTCAGGGCGATCTCGTAGGCTTTGTGCGGCTCGATGCCGATGGCGGTGAGGGAGCGGGCGAGGACCCCGCGCGAGAAGGGCATCTCGTAGTGCCGTGACTTCACCGTAATCCGGTCCCCGCGCTCCCCCTCCTTCTCCCTCTCGCCGCCACCGCTACCTTTTTCCGCCAACCTGCTCGCACCCCCTGCGGGGGCCCGCGTGGGAGAGCAAGGAGGAGGTGAGGAGAAGGCGAGGAAGTATGATATGATCATCCCGTTAGGGGTCCCGGCTGATATCATCGCTGAAGTTGAGCGGCGGTGCGACGTGAAAGTCGTGCAGCGGGAGCTGGAGCGGGGTGGGATGAAAACCACCGTACTGGCGTTTAGGGGCACCAGGGAGGCGCTAAAAGAGGCTAAAAAGGTGATGGAGGAGCTGCTCGAGCGGCGGGTGGAGGAGTTCTCCGGCCCGGGCCGTCCTACCCGTCGTCGTCGCTCCGGATCCTCTTGAGCTCCTTCACGAGCGCCGGCAGGAACACGCCGACGTCGGAGACCACGCCCAGCGCCTGCGCCGTGCCCCGGTCCATGAGCTTGGTGACCACGGCCGGGTTGACGTCCACGCAGATCGTCTTCACCCAGGAGGGTAGTAGGTTTCCGGTGGCGATCGAGTGCAGCATCGTGGCCAGCATGAGGACGAGCGTGGCCCCGCGCAGGTGCCGTCGCATCTCCCTCTGCGCCTCCATCACGTCGGTGATCACGTCCGGGATGGGCCCGTCGTCCCGGATGGACCCGGCCAGGACGTAGGGCACGTCGTTCACGATGCACTCGTACATGATCCCGTCCTTCAGGATTCCCTCCTCCACGGCCCGCTTGAGCCCGCCCACGCGGCGGATCTCGTTGATGGCGTACAGGTGGTGGCTGTGCCCACCCTTCACGGGCTCACCCGTCTCCAGGTCCACGCCCAGCGAGGTCCCGAACAGGCTCGCCTCCACGTCGTGCACGGCCACTGCGTTGCCCGCGAAGAGAACGTCCACGTATCCGTTCCTGATCATCCAGGCGAGATGATCCCGGGCCCCGGCGTGAATGACGGCCGGGCCCACGACCACGACGATCTTACCGTCCCTCCGGTGCCGCTCCAGCTCCCGGGCGATCCGTCGGATCAGGGTGGGGGTGGGCTTCTCCGGGGACACGTCGCTGCCCATGAACCCGAAGATGCCGGTTCGACCTCGGGGGCGCTCCGGGGGCTTGACCTTAATCCCCCGGTCCCCGACGACGACCAGCTCGCCCTTCCGCACCTCCCGGATGGGCTTGGCCACGGCCCGCCTCTCCTCCGGGTAGATCACGATCGCACAGTCCATCTCGATGTTCTCCACCTCGATCCACTCACCGTCGAACTTAACGAAGGTCCGGTGGTTCGTGGTCGTGTAGAAGCCGCGCGGGCAGACGCCGTCATCGGGGGCCGGCTCCACCCTCACCTCGTCCGACTCGACGGGCACCGCCCCGTACTTCCTCAGCTCCGTGATGATCTCGCCGAGGTGGTCGGGGTCGTCCGCCTTCACGAGTATCCTGGCGTAGCTGGGGTCCGTCTTGCGCTTCCCGACCTCGAACTCCAGGATCTCGAAGTCCCCGCCCATCTCCATGATCGTGTCCAGCACCTTGGACAGGATAAGGGAGTCGATAATGTGACCTTTGAGCTCGATGACCTCCTCCGGCACGCGGCCCGCCCCGCCGTTACGTGCGGTACTCGGCGTTGATCTTGACGTAATCGTAGGTCAGGTCGCACCCCCAGGCGCGGGCGGACGCGCTCCCCGCGCCCAGGTCCACTACGATCCGCACCTCCCGGTCCGACAGGACCCGGGTGGCCCGACTCTCGTTGAACTCGACGGGTCCGCCGTCGTAGGTCACCACGCGGCCTTTGGAGCTTTCGAAGGAGATCCTAAGGGAGTCCGGGTCCACGTCGACCCGGGCGGCGCCGATCGCCGCCCCCACCCTCCCCCAGTTCGGGTCCTCCCCGAAGAGGGCGGCCTTGACCAGGTTGGAGGAGACCACGGCGCGGGCGGCCCTGCGGGCCTCCTCCTTGGATCGCGCCCCGCGCACCTCCACCTCCAGCAGCTTGGTCGACCCCTCGCCGTCCCGGGCGATCTCACGGGCCAGGTCCTCGCACACGCTCAGGACCGCGTCCTCGAACTCCGACTCCGGCACGTCCTTGCCCAGCTCGAGCCCGGAGGCCCCGTTGGCCATCAGGAGGACGGTGTCGTTGGTGCTCTCGTCCCCGTCCACGCTGATCATGTTGAACGTGTCCTCCACGGACTCCCGCAGCGTGGCGGCCAGCCCACGGGGCGAGGCCCGGACGTCCGTGATCAGGAAGGCGAGCATGGTGGACATGTTCGGGTGGATCATCCCGGCTCCCTTGGCCACGCCGAGGAGGGACCACCCGTCGCCCGAGTACGAGGAGAGCTTCTCCCGGGTGTCCGTCGTCATGATGGCCCGGTTGAAGGCGCGGACGTGTTCCGGGTCGGCCCCCATCCCGGACTCCCAGACCTTCTCCGCCAGGCGGAGGATGCGGTCCACGGGCGGGCGCTCGCCGATGACCCCGGTCGAGCAAACCAGGACCTCGTCGTCGGGCACGCCGAACAGCCGGGAGGCCCCGTCGGCCATCCGGAGCACGTCCTGCATTCCCTCCTCGCCGGTGAGCGCGTTCGCGTGACCGCTGTTGACGATGACCCCGCGGGCCCGCCCGCGGGCGCACACCTCCTCGGAGTACTCGACGGGGGCCGCGCGCAGGGTGTTGCGCGTGAACGTGCCGGCCACCGAGCACGGTTTCTCCGAGAAGAGCAGGCCCACCCCGACGTCGTCCTCCTTCACCCCGCCGAGGAGGAAGCCCGAGGGGACCTCCATGGGGCGCCCCGGGTCGGTCCCGGGGTCGGGGGCTTAAAGCTGTGACAGGGGTCACGCGGTGTCGGCCGGGACGGTCTCCCGCACCTCCTGCTCCGGGGTCAGGTCGCGCGGTCGTCCCTCGATCAGCTCTCGCGTGTAGTCCACGATGTCGACGGCCTTGTCCGCGATCCGCTCGATGTCCTTCGTCACACGGGAGACGGCGAACAGGTGTCGGGAGCGGGAGGGTGACTCCTCGGCCTCCCGGATCGCCTCGTCGCAGACCTTGACGATCAGGTCGTGAACGTCCTCCTCCAGCCGGTACACCCGGTCGGCCGCCTCCTTCACGCGGTCCTTAGACAGGGAGAGGAACGCGTCGTACGCGGTGGAGATCATGGACCGGGCGCGCTCGGCCGCCCGCTTGAGGTCGTCCCAGCACTCTAAGTCGGAGAGCGTGCCGATCCGGTCCGCGACCTCGGCGATGTTGCACGAGTAGTCCCCGACCCGCTCGATGCAGTGCGAGATTTCCAGGAGGAGCGCTGCGGTCTTGCCCGCCTCCTCGGACGGCTGGAACGTGGGTAGGGTGCGGACGTAGAGTCGGATTTCCTCATCCAGCCGGTTGACCTCCTCGTCCATCCTCACGATCTTGCGGGCCAGATCGGGGTCGCGCTCGACGGCCTGGATCGCGAGCTCCACCTGGGACTCCGTCAGGTCGATCATCCGCTCGAAGTAGGGGCGGACGTTCCTCAGGTGGGCCTCCAGGTCCTCGTGGATGTGCCGGCCCAGCTCCTCGAGCAGCTCGGGAAAGTGGCGGCGGAGCTTGGTCATGTCCACGGCGTATGTGCGGAACACCGCCCCCTTCTCTATCAGAGGCTGAAGGAGCTCCGTCACGTAACGGCGTGAGACGCCCACCTTCTCGGCGATCTCCTTCTGCGTGGAGGGGCGGTCCTTCAGGATCGTGCGCAGGATCGCGGCCAGGGTCGCCCTCCTTCCGCGGGGGTACAAGACGGTCTCACCTCCGGATTCACCGGGAGAGTCGGTCCTTCAGCAGGCTCAGGACCCTTTTCACCCTGGAGGAGCCCTCCCTGGAGAGGTCGGGCGTCGCCAAGGAGAGCTTTAAAGTCTCATCGCCCGTGTCCAGCTCGAACGTGAGGAACTCGACGTTGTCGTGGGAGGAGAGGACCCAGGGGTTCAGCAGCGTTCCCTCCGGCTTCTTCGACGGGCGGACCTGGAGCCTCGGGGGCTCCTCCCCGAGCAGCTCGAAGGGCTTGGTCAGGAGCTCCTTGGTCTTCTTGATCGCGTCCTCGCCGCTCATCGTCACCGCCGTGTAGAAGGCCCGAGTGGAAACCTGTATGCACCCCTTCTCCCCACAGAACTCCAGCACGACGTCCCCCTCCCGCTCGTGAACGTGCACGTTCAAGCGCTTTCCTCCCCGGGGTGAGGGGGTTGGCGGTCCGCAGAATCGAGATCGACCGGGAGCGGTGCGAGGGGGCCTCCTGCGCGCTCTGCGTGGAGGCGTGCGAGCGGGGGGTGTTGGACGTCAAGGGTGATGAGGTGGTGATCGTGAACCTGGAGGCCTGCGACGCGTGCGACGAGTGCGTGCGAGTGTGTCCGAACGACGCGATCGACCTGTATCGGTACCGGGAACGCCAGTTCTTAAGCGCGATGGTCAGGGCCATGCGTGGGGACGAGAAGGGCCTGGACGTGGCCCGGAAGGTGGTCATGCGCGGCCGGGACGTGTTCGGTGACAGTTGGTTCTACCTGGCGCGGGAGGTGGAGCGAACGAGCCGGATCGAGCGGATGGCGCGGCGGGAGGGGAAGCGGGCGCGGCTGTACGAGTGCAGGTGCAGACTGTGTGGCAAGCGGTTCAAGAGCAACAAGAAAGTCGACGTGTGTTCGGAGTGTGCCGGCAAGCGATCGCGTCAGGAGCGCGTTAGATGAGGGTGTACACGTAAACGATAAAGGGGAAGCGGCCCACGTACGGTATGGAGGCGGTGTCGCCATGCGCAGGCTCGGGAAGGCCCTTCACGTGACCCCGCGGGGCAACCTGATCGCCCGGGCCGATGAGGTGCCGCCGCTGGGCGCGCCCGTGGTGACCCGCCGCCGGGAGCGTGTGGGCATCATCGTGGACGTGTTCGGGCCCGCCGACCGCCCGTACGTGGCGATCCGGGACAAGTCTCGGGAGCGGTTGGAGCGGTTCGTGGGCCAGGAGCTGTTCATTCCGCCCCGACGCCGCCGCCGGCCCCCGAGAAGGGGGAGGCGCGGGCGACCGAGACCCCGGCGCAGGTGATGGGGTGTGCCGGCCATGCCTAATTCTGGTGAGGGTGAGAGGGTTGAGGAGATGGTGTGCCCGGCCTGCGGGTCTCAGGAGATCGTCTTCGACGAGGAGCGTGGTGAGTACGTTTGCGAGAAGTGCGGGCTCGTGCACGAGGAGCCCGTGATCGACCCGGGCCCGGAGTGGCGGCACTTCAACTCCGATCAACGGCAGCGTCGGTCCAGGACCGGGGAACCTGCCAAGGTGCGGCTTCCTGACAAGGGCCTGTCCACGATCATCGATCGGGAGCTTCGGGACTCCTCGGGTCGCAAGAACCCCCACATGCAGCGGCTGAGGACGTGGGACAACCGGATCAAGACCGCCAGCAGCCGGGAGCGCAACTTCCAGCAGGCGTTCCAGGAGCTGGAGGTGCTCGCCTCCAAGCTGCAGCTCCCCGAGCCCGCGAAGGAGCGGGCCGCCGCCATCTACCGGAAGGCGTACGAGAAGGGGATCGTGCGCGGGCGCGGGATCGAGAGCGTGCTCGGCGCGGCCGTCTTCGCCGCCTGCAAGGACACGCGGCACCCGCGCACGGCCCGGGAGATCGCCGAGGCACTGAACATGCCCGACGAGAACGAGATCCTCCGCGCCTACCGGGTCCTGCAGCGCCGGCTGGGCCTCCATCAACGCCCGACCGAGCCCTCCGACCACCTACCGCGCTTCGCGTCCAAGCTGAACGTCTCAGAGGAGGTGGAGGCCAAGGCTCAGGAGATCATCGAGAAGGCGAAGGAGAAGGGCATCACCGTGGGCAAGGGTCCCGCCGGCATCGCCGCCGCGGCCCTTTACATCGCCTGCATCCTCGAGGGTGAGCGCCGCACGCAGCGGGAGATCGCCGAGGTGGCCAAGGTGACCGAGGTCACCATCCGCAACCGGTACAAGGAGATCTGCGAGGCCCTGGGCATCGACCTTCACCCGTGAAGCAGCCGGTGCGCCGCCTCCCTCAACGCCCCCTCCTCCTTTTTCGGGATCGGGTACGCCCGGGCGTCCAGCACGTAGCGGACCCTCTCCCTCGCCACCCGCGGGTCCGGGCGGCCCAGGTCCAGCACCGTCAGCACCTCGGCCACCAACCTCGGGTCCCGACTGGTCAAGAAGTCCCGAAACGACAGGTGCCGGGACCGCAGGAAGCGCCCCACGTCGCTGCACCGCATCATCTCGCAGAAGTCCACCAGGGCCCGCCAAGGCTCCCTCCCGTACTCCCTCAGGATCTCCCGGCTCACCCGCTCGGGACCCACCTTCCTCGCGTACCCTCGTAGCCCGTGGATTACCCCGTACTTGCGGGCCCACCTTAGGTGCCTCCACGCCCACGCCTGACCCGCGATCCCGGTGATGAGCCCGGGCACGCCCCCGCGCACGAACTCATCCGGCATGAAGATGCGCCCGGCGCCCTCCTGCAGGACGACCGCCCACAGGTTCCTCACCGTTAGTTCTTCCTCGTCCATCCTCACCGCGCGCACGAGGACGACGGGTGGCCAGTCCGGCACGAGGTGAACCGACCAGCCCGGACGATCGACCAGCAGCTCGTGCTTCCAGAGCAACGTCTTTCGGGGCACGATGTCCACGACCGCCAGGCTCGGGTCACCGAGCTTAACCCGGAACCCGTAGAGCTCCGTCGGGTACCCTGGCCCCTCCGGCCGGGTCCCGTACACCACGTACGGCGGGATCAGGGCCAGCAGCAGGACCGCCAACGCCGCGCCAGCCCGACGCATCCACCCTCACCTCCTTCCGGTCCTTGTACGACTCCACCCGGCCCAGGGCCCGGATCCTCTCCCCGGGTGCGGGCACCCGCGCGCGGGCGGCCGACTCCGTGAGGAACACGGGGATCGTGCCGTCACTTACCTTCACCCGCGCCAGGCACCCATTTCTTAAGGTGGTGAGCCCCACCACCGTTCCGTCCACGAGCACCAGGGTCCCGTCCGGCGCCCGCTCCAGGCTCGCGACCGTGACCTTCTCTTCCGGGGCCCCGTGGGACGTCCAGAGGAGTAACGCCCCCATTAGGATGCACGCGATCGCCAGCGCTCGCTCCAAGCCGCTGCCCGGGGCGATCCCCTCGTCCGACCTTTAAACGGGCCGGGTCTCGGCGGTGGTGGGTATGGGCAGGACGGGATCGATACGCAGGGAGACCGAGGAGACGCGGGTCCGTGTGAGGGTGGACCTGGACGGGTCCGGGGTCGCCGACGTGGAGACCGGGCTGCCGTTCTTCGACCACCTGCTGGAGCAGCTGGCGGTGCACGGGGGCCTGGATCTGGAGGTGAGGGCCGAGGGGGACCTGGAGGTGGACGATCATCATCTGGTGGAGGACGTGGGCATCTGCCTGGGCCGGGCGCTCGATGAGGCGCTGGGGGATCGGAGGGGCATCCGCCGGATGGCCTGGTCGGCGGTGCCCATGGACGGGTCCCTGGTGCTCTGCGCCCTGGACCTGTCCGGTCGGGCCTACTTCCGGGTGAGCGGGTTCCGGCCCTCGCGCCCGGGGATCGGGGAGCCGCCCCTCTCGCTGGAGAACGTGCCGCACTTCTGGCGCAGCCTCTGCGAGCACTCCGGCACCACGATGCACGTGGAGTTCCGCGCCTGGGACAACGATCATCACGCGGTGGAGGCGATGTTCAAGGCGGTGGCCCGGGCGTTGCGGGAGGCGGTGGAGGTGGTGGGGGAGAGCGTGCCGTCCACCAAGGGGAGGCTGGGGCGTGGGTAGGCGCGCGTTCTCGCTGGTGGAGCCCTCCCCAGCGAAGAACCTGCTGCCCGTGTTCGAGCGGCTGGAGCGGGAGGGATGGGACGTTCGGGTGTACGGGCACGGGCGCGGCGCGGAGGTGCTGAGGTGGGAGGGTCGGGACGCGCCCACGCTGGGCCGGTCGCGGCGGGGCGAGGGGTGGCGCGGGTACCTGGGCTTCGCGGTGGATCTGGCGAGGGTGGCGGCGAGGATGGCGAGGGATCGCCCGTCGGTCGTGTTGTCCTCGGGGAACACCGGGGACGCTCGGAAGTCGCTGCTGGCGGCCGCGGCGCTGCGCGTGAGGTCCGTGCACGTGGAGATGGACGTGTACAACCCGGTGGAGGCCGTGAGGTTCGCCTCCCGGGTGCTGGTGCCGTTCTCCCGGGAGTTCGCCCGGAGGTTGCGTCGCCGGGTGCGGGTGGAACCGGAGGTGATCCCGGGCCCGCCGTTGGCCCAGTACCTGGCCGAGCGCCACCTGCGGGGCCGGGTGCCCGGGCCGGTTCCGAGGGAGTGCGAGGGTCGCGTGCTGGTGTGCCTGGGTGGGGACGTGACGACTCGGGGGGCGCGGCGGTTGCTCGAGCGGTTGTCCGAGCATGAGCCGCTCGTGGTGCCGTTCCGCGTGGACGCGCCGTCGTGGTGCGATCGGGTGGAGGGATTCGTGGACCTGCCCGGGGCGATGATGGTGGCGGACGTGGTCGTGTTCTCGGGCGGGTTCGGGGTGACCATCGAGGCGTGCGTGGTGGGGCGGCGGGCGGTGAAGGTGTGGGAGCGGCACCCGCGGCACTTGAGTCACTGGATCGCCCGCGAGTCGGGCGTACCGGTGTTGAGCCTGGAGGAGGCGGTAGAGGTGGATCCCGTGAGCGTGGCGGAGCGTCCCGAGGGCCGGTGGCTGGTGCGCGGTGGGGAGGAGGCCGTTGACCGGATCCTGGCGGAGGTGGAGCGCTGACCGGTGCCTTCGGGTGGCGGGCGCGGCGCTGCTGGGGCTCGCGGCCGTTTTGGTGCTCACGGACACGCCGCTCGACGCGGTGGTGCGGGAGTTCTTCTACCCGGTGCTGACGGGTTCCACGGAGGCGAAGCCCGCGCTCCTGCTCGCTCACCTTGGCCTGGCGTGCCTGTTGCTGGCCCGGGGACGGGCGCCGGTTGAGGTCGGGGATCGGATGGCGGGCGCGGTGGTGGCGCTCGTCCCATCCCTCCCGTACGTGGGGCAGCTGGCGATTCAGCTGCACACCCCGTACCGGCTGAAGGCGGGCACGCTCGTCATCGTGACGGGCGGCGGGTCGGTGGGTGAGACGACGTCGCTCACGCACACGCACGCGCTGAAGGCGTGCGTGGGCAAGCTCCTGCGGTGGGCGCTGGATCACGTGCGCACCAAGTACCACTACGGTTCGGTGCTCGCGAAGTACGTCCCGTGGTACCTGGCCGTGACCCTAGCGCTGGCCACGGGGCTGGCTTACCTCGTCCTGGCCCTCCTTCACCCGTTGAGCGTGCGGGCTCGGAGGGGTACGGTGCTGGAACCGCTCCTGCTCTCGCTGGCAGGGTTCCTCACCGTGCTCGGGGCGGTTGACGGTGGCTTCATGTGCAAGCCGATGGTGATCGGACTGGGTCTCTACCTGGTCTGGGCGTTGGGCCCGGGGGCGGGCGGCTGGCGCGGGTTCCCCGGTGCCGTGGCGGTGGGGTTGACCCCGATGCTGATTCAGGCGGTGGTACGGTCACTGTGGTACCTGGCGGCCCCGGTGGCCCCGAACTCCGTCGCCTGGGCGGCCGCTCTGTCGGCGCTCATGGCGCTGGCGGTGGGCAGGGGGTTGTGACCGTGCGGGCCGCGAAGGTGGCGGTCGTGGTGCTAGCGGCCGGGCTGGTGGGAGCGCTCTCCGGAGTGCTGTCCTACCAGTGGATCGCCCTGCACAAGGGGGCCCAGGTAGCCTGTTACCACGTGGTCGTGTGCAACCTGAAGCCGGGGTTGAAGCCGGGGGAGGTGCGTCGGGCGCTGCTGCGCGCCCCGTACGTGGTCCGGGTGGGAGGGGTCAGGACCGCGCCCTCCGCCGTGGAGGCGTGCGTTATCGTGCGGCTCCCGCGACCCATGTCCAAGTGGGAGTTGGGCCAGCTGCTCAGTCAGTCTCTGCGCCGCGAGGGGCTGGGTAAGGCCCCGGCGGTCTTCCTCGACCGGGTGAACGCGTACATCGTGGAGGTGAAGGTCCGGAACCCGGCGGTGGACCCGCGGGTCGTGGCCCGTAGGCTGGAGCGGGCGCCGGCGATCCTGGCGGTGTTCCGGGCGGAGCGGCGTGGGTCTATCTACGCGTTTGAGGTGGCGTCGCTGGACGACGAGTACCCGGTCGCGTACGCGGTCACCGGGGTGCTTCAGGCGGAGAATTTGAAGCCGATATCGATGGCCAACGTGACCCCGGTGAAGTGGGGCTACGTGCTGTAAGGGGGTGCAGGGATGGGCGAGCGGGTCCTGGTGACGACGGCCCTCGCCTACACCAACGGTCCCCTGCACATTGGTCACGTGCGCAGCACCTACCTGCCCGCGGACGTGTACACCCGGTTCCTCAAGATGCGCGGCGTGGACGCGATCCACGTGGGCGGCACGGACAATCACGGGGTCCCGATCGCCCTGCAGGCCGAGCTGGAGGGTAAGCGCCCGGAGGAGATCGTGCGGAAGTACCATCGGCGGATCGAGGAGGACCTGAAGCGGCTGGACATCGAGTTCGACGAGTTCTCGTGCACGTGCCGGGAGTTCAACGAGGAGCACGTGCGAATGACCCACTGGTTCTTCGAGCGGCTGTACGAGCGGGGCTACATCGAGGAGCGGGAGGTGGAGCAGCTGTACTGCCCCGAGTGCGAGCGCCCCCTGCCGGACCGGTACGTGGAGGGTCGGTGCCCGTACTGCGGCGCCGAGGGGGCGCGGGGCGATCACTGCGAGGCGTGCGGTCGGCACCTGGAGCCCACGCAGCTGGAGGAGCCCCGGTGCGTGATCTGCGGGTCGGAGCCGGAGGTGCGGAGGACCCGGCACCTGTTCTTCAAGCTCAGCGAGTTCGAGGAGGACCTCAGGGAGTGGATCGAGGGTAACGAGGACCTGCCCAGGAACGTGCGGAACTACGCGCTGGAGTGGCTCAAGGAGGGGCTCCGGGACTGGGACATCACCCGGGACCTCGACTGGGGTGTGCCCATCCCGCTCGAGGGGTACGAGGACAAGGTGTTTTACGTGTGGTTCGACGCCCCCATCGGGTACGTCACGTTCACGAAGCAGTACTGCGAGCGGGAGGGCTGCGACTGGCGGGAGTACTGGTTCGATGAGGGCACCAAGATCGTCCACTTCATCGGCAAGGACATTATCGTGCACCACGTCCTGTTCTGGCCGGCCATGCTGATGGGGGTGGGGGCGAACCTACCCCACACGGTCGTGGCGGGGGAGTACCTGACCCTCGAGGGACGGAAGATGAGCACGAGCCGAGGCTGGGTCGTCTGGGTCCGCGACTTCGTGGAGCTGTTCCCGGCGGACTACCTGCGGTACTACCTGATCACGATGAGCCCGTTGACGAAGGACGCGGACTTCTCCTGGGACGAGTTCCGAGACAAGATCAACAACGAGCTGATCGCCAACCTGGGCAACTTCGCGTACCGTACCCTCTCGTTCATCCACCGGTTCCTGGACGGCGAGATCCCTGACGTGGAGGCGGAGGGGGAGGTCGTGGAGGCAATCGAGAGGTACCACGAGCGGGTGACCGAGCTGCTGGAGCGCTTCCGGTTCAGGCAGGCCCTGTACGCGGTCCTGGACCTGTCCGGCTTCGGGAACGAGTACTTCCAGGACCGGGAGCCGTGGAACCTGAGGAAGGAGGATCCCGAGGAGTGCGAGCGCGTCCTGAAGGGCTGCGCGCGGATCGTGAAGGCGCTGGCCGTGATGCTGGCCCCGTTCCTGCCGAGGAGCGCGGACAGGCTGTGGCGCGGCCTGGGGTACGAGGACTCCGTTCACGATCGGGGGTGGGAGGAGGCCCTCCGTGACGTGCGGGCCGGCCCGATCCCGCGGCCGGAGCCCGTGTTCCCGAAGGTGACGGAGGAGGAGCTGGAGCGGGCCAAGGAGCTGCTGCCGGAGGACTAGTCGCCGAGGATCTCCCGCAGCGCGAGCTCCTTCACCAGGTGGATGAGCGGATCGGTCGTCGGGTGCACCTCTATCACCTCGAGCCGGCGCGGCCCCTCGCTCAGGGCGAGGTCGGCGTAGTGCAGGAACGCCGACGCGTGCGGGCCCACCGTGAACAGCTCCGTCCGCTCCCCCCTCCTTCTACCCAGCAGCAGCCCCCCGAGCCCCCGGGCGAAGAGCCAGAAGGACGGTCCCCCGGCCGGGGCCTCTCGGTGGCCCTCCCAGGCCGTTCTCACCTCGGTTCGACCGATGTCCCGGAGGAGCCTCACGACCCTCGGCATCGGCGGGTGACCGCGTCGAACCCGGTGTCCGAGCGCGTTCAGCGCGGCGATCAGACCCTCGTACCGGGCCACCGGGGTCAGGTACGGCGGGCCGGTGACGTCGCCCGCCGCGTACACGCCCGGTCGCGAGGTCCTCATGCGCTCGTCCACCACGACGGCCCCGTCCTCGTTCACCCGGATGCCGGAGCGGACCGCCACCTCGGAGTTCGGCCGCAGCCCGGTCCCCAGGAGCACGACGTCCGAGACCGTGAACCCGTGCTCGAACTCGCACTCCAGCCCGCTGCTCGTCTCGCGGATCTTCCTCAACCCTCCCCCGCGCACCACCTCAACGCCCACGAGCTCCAGGTCCCGGAGCGCCTCGCGGACCACTCTCCTAGGATATCCGGGGAGGAGCCTCGACCGGTACACCAGCGTGACCTCGGCCCCGAGCGCCGCCAGCACGAACGCGAGCTCCAGCGCCGTGGGACCGCCCCCGACCACGCAGACCTCACCGGGCAGGTCGAGGCTCAGTAGGTCCCGGTACGTCACCACGCCGTCCAGGTCCACGCCCTCCACGTCCGGCACCCGGGGCCGCGAGCCGGTCGCCAGGAACACGTGCTCCGCCTCCACGCGGTCCCCGTCCACGACGACCGCCGGACCCTCCTCCACCCGCTCGACCTCACCGCGAGTCAGCTCCACGCCGGCCTCCCGGAGCTCCCGGATCAGACGAGACCTCACCCGGGACAGCGCCCTCCTCAGTCCCCGGGCGAGCTCCCGGTAGTCCACCTCCACCGACAGCTCGATCCCAGGGATGCCGAGCCGGGACCACGCCACTAGCCGCGCGACCTCGATGAGGGCCCCCACCACCGTGCACGCCTCGTTCAGGCACTTCCCTCCGACGCCCTTCCTACCCTTACGATCAATTAGTAACACCTTTTTACCGGCCTTACTCAGCACCAGCGCGCACGTCCTGCCGGCCGGACCGGCGCCCACGATAACGTCCACCGACCTCCCCACCCGGCCTCTCTCACGGATTCACCCGGGGAGTGGGTCCTTGGACATGACGCAGGTCCCACTCCTCCTTATGACCTTGGGAGCCGCGATGATCGCGGCGGACTTCCTGGCCAACACCGGCGTCGTCTCCGTGATCGGGGTCGCGCTCCTGTGGCTGGGCAGCTGGCTCAAGGATCACCGGCTGCTCCTCGTCACGGGGCCGCCCGGGGCGCTGGTCCTGGCGATGCAGGTCTGGGGTGTGCTCCGGCGCGAGACCCGGGCCCGGCGGTCAGGAGTCGGACCCCGGGACGCGAGGCAGCTGGTGGGCGAGGAGGGCGTGGTCATCTCGGAGGATCCGCCCCGGGTGGAGGTGGATGGTGAGGTCTGGGACGTCGTGTCCGAGGTGGAGCTCACCGAGGGCGATCGGGTCGTGGTGAAAAGGGTGCTGGGCAGCCGGTTGGAGGTGGAACCGGTCAAATCGGGACGATCCCACCGCAGGGAGGACGTCTAATGGTCTGGTGGACGTGGCTGGCGGTCGGGATCGGGGCGGCGCTGCTGCTGTTCGCCTCGTCCGTTCGGGTGGTGAACGAGTACGAGCGCGGCGTGGTCCTGAGGCTGGGTCGGTACGTCGGTACCCGGCCGCCGGGACTGAACCTGATCGTGCCGGTGATCGATCGGATGATCCGGGTGGACCTGCGGGTGGTCACCCGGGAGATCCCACCGCAGGAGGTGATCACCCGGGATAACGTGCCGATCAAGGTGGACGCGGTGATCTACTACCGGGTGGTCGACCCGGCTCAGGCGGTGCTCAACGTGGGCGATTACGAGAGCGCGGTGTTCAACCTGGCCCAGACGACCCTGAGATCGGTGCTGGGCGAGGTGGAGCTGGACGAGGTGCTGGCGAAGCGGGAGGAGCTGAGCGAGCGGATCAAGGGGATCATCGACGAGAAGACGCGGGACTGGGGCGTTCGGATCGTGGACGTGGAGATCCGGGACGTGGTGCTGCCCGAGGAGATGCGGCGGGCGATGGCCCGGCAGGCAGAGGCGGAGCGGGATCGGCGGGCCCGCATCATCCAGGCGAGGGCCGAGCGGCAGGCCGCGGAGGATCTGAAGGCGGCGGCCGAGCGGCTGGGCGTGGATCCGGGCTTGCTGAGAGTCCTGCAGACGCTGTCGGAGGTGGCGTCGGAGGAAAACGTCACGCTGGTCATGCCGGTGCCGATCGAGCTGCTACGGGTCTTGAAGGAGTCGGAGTAGCCAGTCGCCCGCGATCCTCGTTCGGCCCCGCTCCAGCTCCACCTCAAGTATGACCCCCTCCAGCGGCAGCAGCTTCTGGTCCGACCGGTCCCCGTAGACCAGGCAGTTCCGGGTGAAGCCCAAGATTCGGCCGCGGATCCCGTGGTGGGGTCGGGACCGGGCGCGTACGACCCTGAACTTTTTGCCGATTAGGTGCTCGGGCTCCGGGGGGTGATCCGTGGAGGTCACGTACCGGGGCCCCCTGGAAAGGGAGCGGTTGTACCTGCCCCGGGAGGCGTTTCCCAGCTCGGCCCGGGACGCGTTTCGGAAGCGGGAGCAGGTGGGACGGTTGCTGGAGCTGCTGTGCACGTGGATCCGGCCCGGGGACGTGATCGTGGACGCCGGGTGCGGGCGCGGGGCGCTGACCGCGGCGCTCGCGCTGTCGTGCCCGTCGTGTGAGGTGGTGGGGTTCGACGTGCGGGAGTTCCGGTCGTGGCCGGTCCTGGAGGGGTACCTGGAGTCGGTCGGTGCGGGCAACCTCCGGTTCGAGACGTGGGACCTGCACGAGGTGGTCTCGGGCCGGGTAGGGTTGGGCGTGGATCGGGCGGACGTGGTGGTGGGGCTGCACCTCTGCGGCACGTTGACGGACAGGATGTTGGAGCTGGCCCGGGAGCTCGGGGCGCGCGTCGTGTTGGTCGTGCCGTGCTGTTACGGTCGGGCCAGCCCGCGGGTCATCGAGGACGAATTGGGCGTGCGGCTCGAGCGGGGTAAGGGTTGGCTGAAGAGGGAGCTGAAGCGCGCCGAGGGCTCGGTGCGTCATCAGCTGGTCGTGTGCAGAATTAGGGGTAGGTTCCTGGAGAAGGAGGGGTTCAGGGTGAGGGTGGGGGTGGCCTTTCCCAAGAAGGTCTCGGGGAGGAGGGCGTTCTTGGCCGGGCTCAGGTTGGACTCGGGTTAGGAGACTTCGATGGTGTCCTCGGGGAACCCTTCCTTCTTGATCAGGTACTCCCTGACCTTGTTTCGGTGGTCGCCCTGGAGGATGATCTTGCCTTCCTTCGCCGTGCCGCCGCAGGCGCACTCCTTCTTCAGCTTGCTCGCCAGCTCCTGGAGGTCAACGTCGGTGTCGTCGAGGCCTTCGATGATGGTGACGATCTTGCCGGGGCGAACCTGCTCGGTGTAGATTTTGATCTTCTCGACGGTCTCCTTGGAGACCTCTTCACAAACGCAAAGTTCCTTTGGGAGGCCGCAAACGGGGCAGATGTCTTCATCCTGCATCTTTACGGGGCCTGCCCCTCAGCGTTTTTCGGCCTCTCGGATCTTCTTGAGTTCCTCCTCGCGCTCTATCGTCAGTATCCTGGCGATGTTCCTCTTTATTTCTCTTACCCTTCCGGGATTCTCCGGGACGCCGGCGACGGACTTGGACGTCATCTCGCGGAGGAGTTCGGCCTTGAGCTCCTGGAGCTTCTCGCGGCGCTCCTCGGGGGACATTTCGCGGATGTCGTCCGGGTGCAGCTTGTACTTGCCCACGGTTTACCCCTCCCCCTCCTCGGGCTCCTCCGACTCGCCGACGAGCTCCTTCAGCTGGTCCTCCACCTCCTCCGGCGGCTTGACCTCGATCTCGTCCGGTAGCTCCACGTCGGGTGGCATGATCTTCACGGTGACGCCGATGGCGCCCGGCTTGGTGATGGCCTGGACGTAGCCCTCGATCATGTACTCATCGCCGGGCTCGCCGCAGTACTTGACCACCCCGTCCATGAACTTCTCCGTTCGGGCCCGGGCGCCGATCAGCTTGCCGGAGAGCTTGATGAGCGCGCCCTTGGCGCCGGCGTTCATGATTCTCCTCAGGGCCCCGTAGGCGGCGCGACGGAAGTGGATGCCGCGCTCGATCGCGGAGGCGAGTCGTCGGGCGACGACGCGGGGGTTGAGCTCGGGGGTCGGGATCTCCTTGACCTCGATCGTGACGCGGCCGAGGAGCGGGAACTCCTCCTGCACCTCCTCCTCGATGCGGCGGATGTTGCGGCCGCGGCGGCCGATGGCGATGGCGGGTCGCTCGACGTACACGATGATCTTGGTCGCGTTCGGTACGCGCTGGAGCCGCATGCCGCCGTAGCCGGCGCGGTCGAGCTCCTGCTCCAGGTACTCGTCCAGCTCGGTCTTAAGCAGGCCGTACTGCACGAATTTCTTGTGCACGGGGACGTTCTCTCCGTACATGACCACGGTGGGCGGCCCCCTAGCGCTCCTCCAGGATGACCTCGATGTGCGTGGTCGGCGTGTTGAACGGGGTCGCGCGCCCGAAGGCCCGCGGGATCCAGCCGCGGATCACGCGGCCCTTGTGCGCCGCTATGTGCTTTATGTAGAGGCGGTCCGTGTCCAGCCCCTTCTGCTCGGCGTTGGCCTCGGCGTGCTCCAGCACGCGCAGGATCTCCCGGGCGGCCTTCTGGGGGAACCTACCGGCGTCCCATCCGGGCCGGATCTGGCGCCGGTGGGGGACCTTCTTCTTGTGCTTGCGGAAGGGCACCGCCTCCTCCTTCCGGATCACGCGCTTCAGGAACTCCTTGGCCTCGTCGAGGGACTTGCCCCGGAGGGCCCGGCAGATCTCGCGGGCGTGCTTGGGGGAGATCCTTAGTTCGCGGATGAACGCCTTGGCGGTGCGGTCCTCGTCCAGTTCCTCCGGTGGAATCGAGTAATGCCACTTCTTCGTGCGCACCAACGCGATCCCGCCCCCGTTTCCGAACCCCGGCCCGGGCCTCGCTGCTCTTAAATCGTCATCGGGAAGGGGGCCGGCGCGCTTGGTCCGGGTGCTGGGCGTGCAGCTGGGGAACACGGGCACGGACTACTGCCTGATGAACGAGCGGGGCGAGTGGCGGATCGTGGCCCGGGAAGAGGGGGTCTTCGGGCGGATCTCGTGCGTGTTCCCGCTGGAGAGGAGTCGGCGCGCGCTGCGGCGGGAGATCGCGCCTCGGGTGGTTCGGAGGGTGAGGGAGGTGGGGCCCGACCTGGTCGTCCTGGGCACGATCGTGGACGAGCTGGGGCTGATCCTGGGCCCGATGGTTCACGAGCGGACGGGCGTGCCGACGCTGGCGGTGTACGGGGACCCGTGGGGGGCCCCGGACGGGGACGCCGTGGGCGCGCCGTACTGCGTGGCGGAGGAGTACCCGGACTGCGTGCACGTGGACGTGGGTGCGATGGCGGTCGTGACGCCGATCCGGGGCGGCGAGCCGGACTTCGGGGACGCGGTCGTGTGCCCGGGGACCTTTCCGATCGATCTGGCGGCGCGGGAGCTGCTCGGAAGGGAGTACGACAAGGGAGGCCGGATCGCGGCCCAGGGCCGGGTGGACGAGGGGCTGCGGCGGGAGCTGGAGGGGTTGGAGTCGGACGGTCAGCCGGTGTTCGGTCCAGTCAAGGGCAGCCTCGGGGTCGTCCCGCCGGAGCAGGAGCGGCTGCTGAGGCCCGTGCTCTCGGGGTTCGAGGGGCGGCCGGAGGATGCGCTGCGGACGGTGACCGAGCTGGTGGCGGAGACGATCGTGGAGAACGCGGGGCGGTGCGGGGAGGGGACGCTGGTGCTCTCGGGCGGTGGTGTTAAAAATGAACTTTTAAGACGGAGGGTGTCGGAGCTGTGGGAAGGCGAGGTGGCCGTCTTCGCGGGCGAGGAGTTGGAGGCGCGGGGGCTGTGCCTGCTGGGGTTGAGGTTCCTGGAGGGTGAGTCCGTTCCCGCGCTACCCTGTGGGGGGAGCCGGGATGGCGGAATTGGAGAAGGTTGAGGAGTCGGAGAAGGTCGAGCCGGAGGTGGAGATTCAGAACATCGTGGCCTCGGTGGATCTGAAGGGCGAGGTGAACCTGGACGAGTGCTCCGTGATCCTGCAGGGCGAGTACGAGCCGGAGCAGTTCCCGGGGCTGGTGTACCGGCTGGAGGACATCGGGACGGTGGTGCTCATCTTCCGGTCGGGCAAGATGGTGTGCACGGGGGCGAAGACCCGGGAGCAGATCTACGAGAGCGTGGAGCGGGTTCGGGAGGATCTGAGCAAGAAGTGCGGGGTGGAGTTCGAGGGCGAGCCGGAGGTGGAGGTCCAGAACATCGTGGCCTCCATCGACTTCAACGTCCCGCTGGACCTGGACATGATCGCGGAGGTGCTCACGGAGGATGAGGATGTGGTGGGGATCGAGTACGAGCCGGAGCAGTTCCCGGGGCTGGTGCTGCGGCTGAAGGAGCCCAAGGTGGCGATGCTCCTGTTTTACTCGGGCAAGGCGGTGTGCACGGGGGCGAAGACCGAGGACGAGCCGGAGAGGGCCGCCCGAAAGGTCGCGGAGAAGATTGAGAAGTACGGGCTAAGGCTCACGGGGTAGTGGCCGGGCCACGACGATCGGCACGTGCTCGAACCGGTCCAGGAAATCCTCGTCCAGGCGCCCCGGGTCCCCTACCTTCTCCAGCGCGTCGTAGACCGTGCGGCCGGCGCCCTTCGTGCGCACGCGCTCGGCCGCGTCCAGGAGCCGGATGGCCTCTCGGACGCTCACGTCCCCCGCGATGGCCACGGGCGTGGGACCCAGGGTTCGGGCCAGCAGCCGACCGATCAGGAACCCCAGGATGCCCGTCCCGGAGACTATCTCCGGGTGCGCCCGGGCGATCGTGGTGAAGAGCACGCCGAAGAGCTCGTACGTCTTGTCCGTGTCGCCCACGACGACGGACACGTTCACCCCGCGCTCCCGCCGCAGCCGCTCCCGCAGCCGCCGGGCGAACCGCTCGGCCGAGGCCGGGACGGGGGCGGCGTAGTACCCCGGCACGTTCCCCACGTCGCACCCGGCCTCCGACACGGGCTCCAGCGCGTGAATCAGCCCGAACTCCTCCAGGATCATCTGCTTGTGCCTCGCGCCCTCACGCTTGGGGTACCGGCGGAGGTTCCTCACGGTCTCCCGACGCAGCGGCGGGTCCATCAGCGGGCCCAGTAGCGGACCCAGCACCCACCCCCACGCGATCCGCATCCACAGGAGCACCAGCAGCCTCGCGAGCAGCCCGGGCTCGTACTCACGCTCGTCGATCAGCTCCCCCTCGGCCACGGCGACCGCCTTCTCCGAGACGAGCAGAACGTCCCCGTCCCGCAGCTCGACCCCCTCCAGGGCCGTCAACGCGTTCCTCAACGCGCCGGAGCCCACTCTCCAGTACTTATCCCTGACCGGGATCAGCCTGTAGTCGGTCACCCTCGCCACGGGTCACCACCGCCCGGGGGAGGCGCACCCGTGCTGGACCGGCTGGCGAAACGGTACCTAACCCCGGAGAACCTCCTCCGACTCGCCCTGCAGGCGCTAGAGCAGGCCGTGTTGATTCTCATCGACCTCGCCAGGAACGCGGAGGTTCAAGTCGGACTGGAGGGAGACTCGTACCGGGTGACGGTCGACGACGCGAAGGGTCGGTACTCCGTGAGCGTGGAGGGTGAGGTGAAGGAGAAGGCCGTGGAGGCACGGGTTGAGGTCGAGGCGGCCGGCGTGGGGGCGGAGGGGGAGTTCACCGTCCGCGGGCGCCGGGTGGCGGAGCTCGCGCGCCGCGCGCTCGATGAGCTCAGCGGTGGGTAGACCAGGGATCGGCCAGGGCCTCCGCCGCCGCCCTCATCCCCGGCTCCTCCGCGATCTCGGCCGCGCACTCCAGGAGCCTGATCACCTCCTCCAGCCACCCGGCGACGTCGGTCGGGTACGCCGTCAGCCCGTACCGCCGCTCCAGCTCCCTCGGTAGGGCGAAGACCGACCGACCCTCCAGCCGCTCCTTCAGCACCAGGTGCGACGCGCGGGCCGGCACGTGCTCGCAGTGCGGGAACGCGTCGCACCCGCAGTCCACCGCCCGGATGAGCCGCACCAGCCGGTCCCGCTCCTTCTTCGGCAGGTGCTCGAAGACCTCCCGACGCTCCGAGTGAATCACCTCCAGCGCGTCCTCGAACCGGGCGGGGACGGACATCCGGGTGACCCGCTCGACCGCGCGCCGGAGGGAAGGCGAGAGCTGCAACCGCTCGAACGGTCGCACCTCCGCCACGGCCCGCAGCGGATCCTCGGACTCCGACTCGACGAGCCGGTGCACCGTGCGCGGGCCGATGAAGTAGCGGACGGCCACCCAGCCCCGCCGCGTCGGTCGGAATCCCTTCACGAACCCGAGCTCCCGGAGCTCTCGGAGCCGACGCTCCGGATCCCCGGCGAATCCGAGGGACTCGGAGCACAGCCGGCGGAGCTCCTCGGGGGAGGAGGCGGCCCCGCTGGTCACGTGGGCCAGCACCTGCTCGCGCTCGTCCTCGTCGTCGTACTCGACCTCCACGGGCTCCGGCTCCGATTCGAGCAGTCGGAAGGCGACCTTGTCCTCCGTGTCCTCCTGACCCGCGTGGTACCGGCGCCCCGGTTCCACCATCAGGACGACCTTCCCGCGGTCGTGGTACCCGGGCCTCCCCGCCCGGCCGGCCATCTGCTGGAACTCCATCGGCGTGAGCCACTCGATCCCCATGGCCAGGCTCTCGAAGATCACCTGAGAGGCGGGGAAGTCGACGCCCGCACCGAGGGCCGCGGTCGTGACGACGGCCGCCAGCTCGCCCCGCTCGAAGGCCCGTTCGGTCGACTTACGCCGGTCGTAGGGCAGGCCCGCGTGGTAGGGGGCGACGTCCAGCCCCGTTCGCTCCCGGAGGAAGTCGGCCAGCCGGTGCGTGTTCCGGCGCGAGTGGGTGAACACGATCGTCTGACCCCGGTACCCGGTTGAGTACTCCGTCTCCCACTCCGCCTCCACGAGCCGGGCGATGCGGTCCCACTTCTGCCGTCGATCCTGGTTGATCACGAGGTGGTACTCCAGCGGCACGGGTCGCTTGTCGTGGATCACCGGGCGCGCGTCCAGGTACTCCGCCAGCTCCTCGGGGTTCCCCACCGTGGCCGACAGTCCCAGCAGCTGCGCGTCGGTCAGGGACTTCAGGCGGCAGATGAGTCCGTCCAACCGCGGGCCCCGGTCCTCGTCCCTCAGGGTGTGAACCTCGTCGATGACCACCACGCCGATCTCGTCGGGGTCGAGCGCCCGGGTGCGCAGGAGCAGGTCGAACCCCTCGTACGTGCCCACGATGATGTCCGCCTCGTCCGGGTCCGGACCCCGCTCCGGGCGCGAGAACTCCTTCAGCCGGGTCGCGCCCACCTGGAGCCTGACGCCGAGGTTCAGCCGCTCCCCGTACTTCCGGCGGAACTCTCGGAACTTCTGGTTGGCGAGCGCCACGAGCGGGACCAGGTAGACCATCTTCCTCCCTTCCTCCAGGACCCGGGTGAGGCCGGCCAGCTCGGCGACCAGGGTCTTGCCCGACCCGGTGGGCGACACGACCAGCAGGTTCTCCCCCTCCAGCAGCCCGGCGCGCACGCACTTGGTCTGGACCGGGGTCAGCTCCCGGTACCCCTGCTCCCTCAGCAGCCGGATCAGCCGGGGCGGGGCGTCCACCTTGGAGATGGGTAGCCGCTCCTCCCCCTCCTCCGCTTCCACCACGGACCATCGGGTCTTGTCCTCCTCCCGGGCGGGGTCGAAGGAGGGATCCACCATCTCGATCACGCGGTCCACGTCCCGAACCCGGTCCAGGAGCCTCTCCAGGCGCTCCAGCAGCGTCTGAGAGAACCCGGGGACCCGGAACCGCAGCTCCTCCTCCAGGATCTCCCGGGCGCACTCCCGGCAGACGCGCACGTCGCCGAATCGGTACCCGTCGTCGAGCACCGTGATCCGGTCCGAGGCCAGACAACGACGGCA
The DNA here is from genome assembly GCF_053997775.1 of Methanopyrus sp. Taxonomy (NCBI): domain Archaea; kingdom Methanobacteriati; phylum Methanobacteriota; class Methanopyri; order Methanopyrales; family Methanopyraceae; genus Methanopyrus; species Methanopyrus sp. The sequence continues at coordinate 47,816 of NZ_JBMXXF010000034.1, read as the reverse complement.
GAGATTCACCCGGTCCACCCGGGCCCCCAGCAGGCGCTCGGCGAGCTCGTCCAGCCCCTCACGCGCCAGGACGGCGTCCGAGGACCGGATTAGCTCGAGGACGCGATCCGGCGGGGTAGGTTCCCCGTCGAGGATCCCCCGGACCGGGCGGCCGTCCGGGTCGAGCTCCAGCAGCGCCTCCCGTTCGATCTCCGCCCCGTCCCTGGGATCCCCGTCGACCAGCGCGATCCGCAGGCGGTCCCCCTTACGCTCGAGGAAGACGGCCGCGCTCACCGACGCTCCTCCCCTTCACCCTGACCGTGACCAGGCGCTCCACCGTGCCGTCGGGCCGGTATTTGGGCTTGATCAGGAGCACCGCTCCCCGGTCCACGCGGATGAGCCCGGGCGAGTGGAGCCACAGGCGCAGGGAGAGGGGCGGGGGCAGCTGGATCAGGGCCCGACCCGGGATCTCCAGGACGGGGATCACCAGGGTTTGGATCGGGACGTGGACGGGCACGACGCGCCCCCTCCAGCGGGCCGGGTACCAGGAGAGGTCCCACCCCTCGCCGGGGAGGGCGGGGTCCCCGGAGACGGGCCTCACCAGCCGAAACCCGAGGAAGGGAAGCCAGACGTCGGTCACGATCCACGCGCTGACCCGCACCCGGCCGTCCTTCAGCACCGGGGACCCCGGGCGCAGGTACGGGAAGGCGTACCGGAGCGCGCTCTCCCGACGCTCGATGGAGTGGGTGGGCACGCTGACGATCCCCTGCACCCGGCCGGACCTGGGGTCGATCAGCCGACCCCGGCCGTGCTCGTCGATCACGACCATCCACAGCCTGTCTCCCGACACGCTCCAGGCCAGGAGGTAGCGGGACGAGTTAAGGTGCAGGACCTCCGGGGTCACGTACGCGGCCGGCTCGAGCCGGACGGCGCTCGGGTGCAGGAGGCGCTCGCCGGTCAGCGTCGCCCAGGCGCGGACCGTGAGCTCGGTGGGGAGTCCGGTCGTCAGGTCCAGGGTCGGGATCAGGGGGAGCAGGGCCACGGCCACGAGCAGTCCCAGCTTCGCGCGGTCGATCAGCCCGCTCAGCTGCCGGTACTCGCGCCAGGGAAGCCGGGACTGTCGCCACAGGTAGAGTCCGAGGAGCAGGAGGTAGGCCAGGAGGGGGAGCATGTACAGGGAAAGGATCGGGTACGTGAGCAGGGTCAGCGAGGCGATGAGGAGGGTGATGGCCGCGAGGCGCAGGCCGTGCGAGATCGCCGCGGACTCCAGCAGCTCCCGGTCGGCCAGGTACTCCTGCACGTCCAGCGCGGCGCCGGCCAGGCGGGAGAGGAGGAGCATGGCGGCCCGCACCTTGAACACCGGGCCGATCAGGATCCCCAGGGCGAGGATCGCGCGGGCGGGGTGGCCCGAGGCGAGCCATTTCAGCGCGGGTACGGAGGGGAACCCCTGCAGCAGGGCGGTGAGCAGGGCCACCTTCGTCGCCTGCCAGGTCAGCCAGGGTCCGGCGGGTAGGGGGCGCGGTTTCCTTCTCCACGCGCAGCTGAGCAGGAGGTGCAGGGACGAGTAGCCTGGGGTGAGCCGGACCGCGCACGCGGCCAGGGCGGCGCAGATCAGGTAGTGCAGCTCGGCCTTTCGGGCCGCCTCCGGTCCCGGGGCGTGGACCGCGGACTCGTACCCGGCGTACGCGAGGTAGGCCAACAACGTTGTTAAACAGGCTACGAGGGCCAGCCACGGCGACCTGTCGACTCGAACCAACCGAGACCCCCGGGGGACGCTGAGGATGGCGGCGCCGATCGAGGTGGGACGCATCTGCGTGAAGACCGCCGGTCGGGAGGCGGGCAGGTACTGCGTCGTGGTGGACATCATAGATGAGAATTTCGTCATCGTAACCGGGCCGAAAGAGCTCACCGGCGTTCGGCGTCGGCGGTGCAACGTGAAGCACCTGGAGCCGACGCCGGAGAAGATCGACATCGAGCGGGGCGCGTCGGACGAGGAGGTGAAGGAGGCGCTGGAGGAGGCCGGGCTGGCGGAGCTGGTTCGGGAGGGCATCGTCAAGTCCGAGTAGGGGCGAGGGGCGGGCGCCTTGGCCAAGATCTACGGGGACGAGGACGCCTCGCTGGACGTGCTGGAGGGACGGACGGTCGCGGTGATCGGGTACGGGAACCAGGGCGAGGCGCAGGCCAAGAACCTGCGGGACTCGGGCGTGGACGTGATCATCGGGGTGCGCGAGGGCGGCCCGTCCTGGAAGCGGGCGCGGGAGGACGGGTTCGAGGTCCTGCCGATCCCGGAGGCGGCCGAGCAGGGCGACGTCGTGCACATCCTGATCCCCGACGAGGTCCAGCCCCGGGTGTACCGGGAGCAGATCCACGATCACCTGGACGAGGGGGACGCGCTGGGCTTCAGCCACGCGTTCAACGTGCACTACGGGCTCATCGAGCCGCCCGAGTACGTGGACGTGATCCTCGTGGCTCCCAAGGGCCCGGGTCACATGGTGCGCAAGCTGTACACGGAGGGGTTCGGAACCCCCGCGCTGATCGCGGTGCACCAGGACTACACGGGCAGGGCGAAGGACCTCGCCCTGGCCATGGCCAAGGCCATGGGGTTCACCCGCGCGGGCGTGATCGAGACCACGTTCCGGGAGGAGGTGGAGACGGACCTGTTCGGCGAGCAGGTCGACCTGGTGGGCGGGGTCCTGTACCTCATCCTGTACGCGTTCGAGACGCTCGTGGAGGCCGGGTACCAGCCGGAGGTGGCCTACTTTGAGACGCTGCACGAGCTGAAGCTCATCGTGGACCTGATCCACGAGCGAGGCCTCTCCGGGATGCTGGAGGCCGTCTCCAACACCGCGGAGTACGGGGGACTTACGAGAGGGAAGCGGATCATCAACAAGGAGGAAATGAAGAAGGTGCTGGAGGAGATCCAGACCGGCAAGTTCGCCCGGGAGTGGACCATGGAGAACGAGTCGGGGCGGATTGTACTACGGAGATTGAGAGAGGAGATCAAGGACCACGAAATCGAGCGGGTGGGACGGAGGCTAAGGAAGATGATGGGGTTCGAGGACTAGTCATCGGCCCACGCTTCCCAAAAAGGTAAAATAAGCCCAGCGGGCTCGCGGGGACCGGGGGGACGGCCCGAATGAGGCGCGTGCTCCTCGCCCTCATGGTGGCCCTGGCGGGCGCCCTGATGGGCGCCGGGGCCGCGGAGGCAAAGACGTACGGTGCCAAGTACACCATCAAGCCGGTGATCAAGTCGGTCCAGGCGCCCGCCAAGGTCCAGCTCAAGCAGGGTCAGAAGGCGGCTCCCGTTAACGTAACCGCGGTCATCTCGTGGACGGGTAACTACCCGTACACGATCAAGCGCACGAAAACCACGGTCACCTTCGCGGTGGACGGTCAGACGGCGTACACGACCAACATCAACCCACCGTACCGGATCGGTGACACGCGGACGGTGACTGCGACCCTGACCCTGGGCCCGGGCAAGCACACGGTCACGGTGACCGCGCGGTTCCCGGACCTGCCGCAGTACGGCATCCAGGGCGGCACCGCGACGAAGGAGGTGACCGTCGAGGTGGTGGCGCCGACCGCCGCGCCGACGGCCAAGCCGGTGCACCTGGCCGGCGCGGCGATCAAGGACCTGCTGCTGGCGCCGGTGGCGCTCGTGGCCCTGGACGCGCTGAGTGGGTACCAGATCAGCGGCACGATCGACAGCGTGGCGGGGCTGGGACTGAAGGACACGATCGTGAGCACGCTGGACAGCCTCGGCATTAGGGAGTACCTGGAGACGGACGTCGTCGCCGGTGCAATGCCGGCGGTGGCGCTGCTGACCGACCTACTGGCCGGCTGGGCGATGGACCACAAGCAGTACGTGAACACGCTGACCATGCTGGACGTGGGCACGATGCTGGCACCGATCGTCACGCTGGCGGCGTACATGGGCGGCGTGGCGACGACGAAGGACGTGATCGTGGACCTGGGTGAGCAGCTGAACCTGGGCGGCAGCGCGGTGATCACGACCGCGAGCGCCGCCGGTCTGGCGGTGCCGGCGGTCACGACGGTGGTGGGCTACCTGGCGGACAAGGGCGTGGCGCAGGCGGCGCAGATCACGGCGCCGATCGTCAGGGCGCTGGACCAGCTGCTGACGACGCTGGCCTCGCCGGTCGTGAAGTACCTGTAAGCCCCCTCACGCCCCTTCCCCACCCACTTTCGTTGGGCGAATCGTTAATCATTCCGTAACGATTGTGGCACCGAAACGGGGATGAAGAGTCTGGCCTTCTCCGAGCGGGTGGCCGATGAGGAGGGCACGAGCTGCGGACCCCGGAGGTGGAGGGATGCCGGGACTGCTGTGGTGGGTACTGACGGTCGTGTACGCCCCGGACTACGAGAAGTGGATGCGGTGGTGCCCGGTAATCGCGTCTCACCCGCTGACGTGCTACGCCAGGACGGACGTGCACTACCCGCCGCTCGGGTCCCTGCTTCCCACCCTCGTCTGGTACGTAGGGCACGTTCTGCTGGGGTTGGACCCGTGGGACTGGCGGTTCCGGGTTCTGTGGAAGCTGCCCGTGTGGGTCGGGGCGCTGGCCTGCCTCTACTGCGCGCGGCGGGTGGGGGTGGGTGAGTCGGGACTGCTCGTGATCGCGCTCTCCTCGGTTTACTCGTGCGCGTTCTGGCAGTTGGATCCGATCTCCGTCGCCCTGGCCCTGGCGGCGGTTCGTTGGAGTGGTCGGTGGGTGGGTGGCGCGTTGGCGGCGCTAGCGTTCTGCATGAAGCCCACGGCCGGGGTGGTGGCCCTTCCGTTCCTGCGCCGGTGGCGGTCGGTGGCGGTCTTCGGGTTCACGGCGTTGGTCATCCTGTCACCGTACCTGGTGGTCGACGGACGGTCGTTCCTGAGGAACGTGGTGCTGTTTCAGGTGGACAGGCCGCCTCAGAACTGCTCCATTTGGACGCTGCTTCCCCCGCCCGATGGGGTGCCGGTGGCGCTGTTGGTCGCGTCGGTGCTCGGGCCCCTGGTCCTTCCGGGGCGGCCCGAGCGTCGCGCGTGCGCGATCGGTGCGGCCCTGTTGGCGTTCTCCAAGGTGGTCAACCCGAATTACTGGTCGGTGAGCTGCGCGGCGGCCTGTCTAGAGTCCGATCGGTTGGGGGCGCTGCTGCTGTCCTCGGGCCTCCTGTTCCTAGTCGCCTCGGGCCTGTACGTTTACTCGGAGCGTGGATACTTCAACGCGGAGGATGGTCGGTTTTACCCGGTGCACGAGCTGTTCGTTCCGAGGCCGCCCGAGCCGCCCGTGCGCGTGCCGCTTTGGTTGGCGAAGGGGCTGTTGGACGGGGCGATCGTGTACAGTTTCCTGACGTCGTCGTGGGTGTACGCGCGGTGCGCGTTGGGGTCGGTCGGGCGGTGATTTCTTACGTTCGCGCGGTACGTGGGTGTCGGCCCGGTCCAACCGGCGCGGGTGACGCGGAGGCTCCGGGGATGAGCCCGCGTGGGCTCCGCCGGGCCACAACGCGCGGGGGAGTGGGCCGGCGGGCCGACCGATGACCCCGCGCGCCTACCTCCCCGCTGTACCCTTAGCCGGAGCGTGGGTCGAGCCGCCGGAGGTCGACCGGGCGGGTCTCCAGCCGTCCGTCCGGTCGGTACACCGTGTGTTTGAGCCAGTTCTCGTCGTCCCGGTTCGGGTAGTCCGTGCGGTAGTGGGCGCCCCGGCTCTCGCGACGGAAGAGGGCCGATCGGGCCACGGCCAGGCCGACCTGGATCATGTTCACCGTCTCCAGGGCGATCCTCAGGCCGGGTCCGTCGTCGACGCCGAGCTCGTTCACCCGGTCCTGGAGCTCGTTGAGGCGCTGGATGGCCCGCTTGAGTCCCCGCTCGGAGCGTTCCAGCCCCACGTGTCGCCACATGACTCGTCGGAGCTCGCGCCGGAGTTCCAGGGGATCCTCCTCGCCCACGTGCGTCCATGGGTCCAGCTCGGGGTCGGTTAGTCGGGATGCCGGGACGCGGGGGCGCTCGCCGCGTCGTCGGAGTTTGAGGGCGAGTTGGGCCGCGTGCAGGCCGGCGCGGCGGCCGAACACCTGGGTGTCGGCCAGGGCGTTGCCGCCCAGCCGGTTGGCCCCGTGGACGCCGCCGGTGACCTCGCCGCAGGCGAAGAGGCGGGGGAGCGGGGTCTCGGCGCGCTCGTTGATGGGGACGCCGCCCATGAAGTGGTGGGCGGTGGGGGCGACCTCCATCGGCTCCTTTCGGATGTCAACCCCGTAGCGGAGGAACTGGCGGAGGGTGGTCTCGAGCTTGGTTTCGATGACCTCGTCGGGGAGGTGGGTGACGTCCAGGTACACCCCACCGTGCTCGGTCCCGCGGCCCTCGCGGATCTCGCGGTAGATGGCCCGGGCCACGACGTCGCGGGTCGCGAGTTCCATGCGGTCGGGGTCGTACCGTTTCATGAAGCGCTCGCCGTCCGCGTTGTACAGGCGGCCGCCCTCGCCGCGGACGGCCTCGTTGACGAGGATGCCTCGGGCGCTCTCGGGGTGCACCATGCCGGTGGGGTGGAACTGGACCATCTCCATGTCGATGAGGGGGCAGCCCGCGTGCAGGGCCATGGCGTACCCGTCGCCGGTCTTGTACGCGGGATTGGTGGTGATCGGGTAGAGCTGTCCGGCGCCCCCGGTGGCGAGGATGGTGGCGTGGGCGAGGACGGTGAGCTCCTCCTCGCGGTCGAGGTCCACGCACAGGGCGCCGAGCACGCGTCCCTCGTCGTCCGTGATCAGCCGGTAGGCCATTACGTGCTCGAGCGTGCGCACGCGGTCCAGGCGGCGCAGCTCGTCGAGGAGGGCCATGGTGATCTCGTGGCCGGTGCGGTCGCCGGCGTAGCACGTGCGGGGTCGGGATTGGCCGCCGAAGGGGCGCTGGGCGAGGGTGCCGTCCTCGCGTCGGGTGAAGACGGCCCCGTACCGCTCCAGGTCGAGGAGTCGGTCGGGGGCCTCTCGGACGAGGATCTCGACGAGGCGTTGGTCGTTGAGGTAGGCGCCGCCCTCGACGGTGTCCCGGAAGTGCAGGTCGAGGGTGTCGTCGGGGGAGGCGGTGCGGAGGACGGCGTTGTACCCTCCTTCGGCCATGACGGTGCAGCCGCTGCGGCCCAGGGGGCCCTTGGAGACGAGGACGACGTTCAGGTCGTGATGGGCGGCCTCGATCGCGGCCCGGAGGGCGGCCCCGCCCCCGCCGAGCACCAGGACGTCGCACTCGATCCGTTCCACGGTATCACCCGCTTCGTCTCACTCGAGCCAGGATAGAATCAGCCTGGTGATCCGGTCCGGGAGTCGGTCCCGGTTCTCGGGGGTGACGCGGTAGCGTTTCACGTCGTCGCGGCGCTCGCGGAGGTCGACCACGAGGGGGTGTCGGGAGCGCTCGTGGACGACGAACAGGGCGGGCGTGTCGGCGTCGGCCGCGGTCTCGACGGCTTCGATGAAGCGGTCGGACTTGAGCTCCATGGGGCCGACTTCGTCCACGATGACGAGGTCCGCCTCCTCGACGGCGCGCTCGATGGAGTCGGCCGCGCGCTCGAGGTTTTCGACGTAGACGCCGTACCGGCCCACGCGTGGACCGGGCGCGCCCACCTCCGCGAGCGGGTACTCCTCGCCCTCGGTTAGGTCGACGATCTTGAAGCCGACGCGGCGGCCGCCGCGTCGGATCTCGGGACAGTAGACGCCGCCGACGGTGTGGCCGAGGTCCTCCAAATCGTTTCGAACCTTGAGACAAATGGTGGTTTTGCCGACGCCGGGGCGTCCGGTGAGGGCGACGTTGTGGGGCAGGGGGCGTGGCCCCCGGTTACCCGAACAGGGCTCCGAGGCCGGCCGCCGCCTCCTCTTCCTCCTCGCCTTCCTCTTCTTCCTCTTCCTCCTCTTCGGCCTCCTCCCCTTCCTCCTCTTCCTCGGTCTCCTCTTCCTCTTCCGCGGCGGCGGGGGCGGCCTTCAGCCGCTCGAGCAGCTCGTCGCTGAGCGCCTCCTCGTCCACCTCGGCGATGGCGCCGGCCAGGGCGAGCATCTCCCCGTGGGCGCGGGCCAGGATGGCGCTCATGACCTCCTCGTCGGGCACGGGCACGCCGGCGTTGATGGCCAGGTTCAGGGCCTCGGTGTGGGCCTTGGTGACGAGCAGGTCGGCCGTCTCGGCGGTCGGGATGGCCGCGTTGATCGAGAGGTTGAACGCGTGCTGGGCGGCCTCGCGGATTCGCTCCTCGTACTCCTCGATGTCGATGGCCAGGTCGTCCTTCTCGAAGAGGGTGCCCTCGGCGACGATGGCGACGAGGTCGACGCCGACCTCCATGGGCTCGATCTCCAGCTTCTTGAGGATCTCGGCGGTTTTCTCGTCGATCTCCTCGCCCTCCTCGACGATGACGGTCTCCTCGGTGATGACGACCTTACCGTCCTGGATCTGGGCGGGGAGCCCGACCTCCTGCAGCTCGCTGACGATGGGTCCGGGCTCGAAGGGGGTGGGCCCTTCGGGGACGACGATGTCCTTGGGCGCGATGTCGCCGGGCTTGGCGGGGGCGGAGGCCTTGCTCTCCTCCAGGATCCGGTAGAGGCGGAAGGGGTCCTGGTTCGTGAAGATGAACGCGACCGGGCCCTCGATGTAGTCCAGGAGCGGCTCGAGCTCCGGCCGCTCGTCGAGCTTCTCCTCGATGGCGATCCGCATCAGGGTGTTGCGGGACATGCGGATGATGGTGTCGTTCTCCCGGAGCTTGGCGCGGATCTCCTGGAGCTGGGGGGCCGGTAGGCCCTCGAGGTTGACGACGCCGACGTTCTCGTACTCGTCCATGAGCCGCTTGAGCTCCTTCACCTCCTCGCGCTTCCACTCCGCGACCTTGGGCTCGTACCCGGCGGGCGGCTCGCCCTTGGACTGCACGGCCATCGTCCTCACGCCCCTACGGGTACACGCGCTCGGACGGGCCCATGGTGGTCTTCACGAAGACTGAGTCGATCTGGGACCAGCCCTTATCGAGCTCGGAGACGACCTCGTTGAGGACCGTCATGGCGTTCTCGGCCAGCTGCTCGGGCTCCATGTTGCGGGCGCCGATGACGGTGTGGATGACGGGCTGGTCGCGCATCTTGACGCGGGCCGTGCGGTGGGCGCGCTCGATGATGGCCTTGACGTCGGCGTTGGGCGGGATCGGCTTGGCCATCTTGCCGCGCGGGCCCAGGACGGGTCCGAGCACGCGTCCGACCTCGGGCATGAGGTCGGCCTGGGCGTAGAAGAAGTCGTGCCGGCGGGCCAGCTTCTTGGCCTCGCGCTTGTTCTCGGCGAGCCGCTGCAGGTCCTCCCGCGTGACGACCGTGGCGCCGGCCTCCTCGGCCTGCCGGGCCATCTCGCCCTCGGCGATCACGCAGACCTTCACCGGCTTGCCGCGGCCGTGGGGCAGGACGACCTCCTTGTCGATGCGCTGGGAGGGGTCGGACAGGTCGACGCCGGTGACGTTGATGATCATGTCGACGGATTCCAGGAAGCGGCGCGGCGGGGAGTACTCCACGACCTTCTCCAGCGGCTCGATCAGGTCCTCCTTCCTCAGCAACCCGCACCACCCGGCCTACTCCTCCTTCAGCTCCCGCTCGTGCTTCTCGATCAGGTCGTCCCACTTACCCTCGTCGATCTCCTTTTGAACCTCCTTGGGGTCCTTACCTTCCACCGTCACGCCCATGCTGCCGCAGGTACCAAGGATCTCCTTGACCGCGGTCTTCAGGTCGTACGAGAGCAGATCATCGAACTTCATCTTGGCGATCTTGATCGCCTGCTCCATCGATAGGTCGCCCACGGTTTCGTGCCGTGGTTCGTGGGCTCCCTTGTCGATTCCAAGCTCCTTCTTGATGATTGCGGACGTCGGTGGTGATCCTACCTTAACCTCGAACTCCTTCGTTTCCGTGTCTACGATGATCTTAACCGGTACCTCCATCCCCTCGAAGTCCTTGGTCTTTCTGTTGATCTCCTCCACCACCTCCTGGATGTTGACTCCCAGCGGTCCTAGCGCGGGGCCGAGGGGTGGTCCGGGGTCCGCTTTGCCGCCCTCGATCAGCACCTCAACCTCTTCCTTGGCCATTAGGTTGGTTCCCCCAAGCCGGTGTGATTACTCCTCGTACTCCTCCTCTTCCCGCAGGAGCCGGAGGGAGTCGACTTTTACCGTTACGGGGATGGGCACGGGGGCCTCGAGGAGCTCGACGGTGATCTCCCCCCGGGACTCGTCGACGCTCACAACGCGGGCCTTCTCGCCCTTGAAGGGTCCGGAGAGGATCTCGACGACGTCGCCCTCGCTGATCTCCACGGCCTCGGGCTTCGGCGCGAAGTAGTGGTCGAGTTCCTCGAAGTCGATCGGCTTCTCCACGATCCCGCGCGCGTCGGGCAGGTCGTACACGAGGTCTCGGAGCTCGTCGGTGAGGTCCTCCACCTCGATGATGAAGTACCCGCGGAGGTCGTCCGGGGCGATGATGGCCTTGAGCCCGAGGTCCGCGTTATCCTCCCTGATGCGCTTTCGGGCGCGCATCGCGAGCATCTCGGCGGCGTTCTTCTCTCGACCGGCCTGCACGCGGACGGCGTAGAACTTCGACTCGGTCTCTTCTTCCCGCTCCTCGGACAACGCCCCGTCCCCTCCGGGTCTAGTAGTACAGCTGCAGCAGCTGGACGATGACGCGGATCGTGAAGCCGATTCCCCCGACGATGAGGATGCCCGCGCCCGCGATCTTGGCGGACTCCAGGTACTCGTCGCGGTCGGGCTTGCGGGCGGCCTTCAGGACCATCCGGCACTCGCGGAGGAACTCGAGGAGGTCGCGTAGGGCGCTCACGGGGCGCCACCCCCCGTTACAGGATCTTCTCCAGGTCGTCGATCGTGGTGCCCTCCTCCTCTTCCTCCCGATCGCCCTCCTCCGTCACGCTCGGTGAGGGCTCGCTCTCCCGCTCCTCGCGGCGCTTGGTGGCGGGGACCCGGAGCATGTCCTGGAAGTCCACGTCCTCGATCCCGGTCACGATGATCGTCACGCGGAGGACGTCGTTCAGGTCCTCGTCGATCTGCGCGCCCCAGATGATGGTCGCGTCCTCCGCGAGCTCGGAGGCGACGAGCTCCACCACCTCCTCGGCCTCCTTGAGGGTGAGGTCCTTCCCGCCCACGATGTTGACGAGGGCGCCCGTCGCCCCGCTCACGTCGACTTCGATGAGCGGGTTGTTCAGGGCGTTCTCGACGGCCCTGACCGAGCGGTTGGACTCGGAGTCGTTCTCCGCCTCCCCGATGCCGATGAGCGCGAGCCCGCCGTCCTCCATCACGGCCTTCACGTCCGCGAAGTCCAGGTTCATGAGGCCGGGCTTGGTGATGAGCTCGGTGATGCCCTTGACCGCGTTGATCAGGACCTCGTCCGCGACCTTGAACGCGGCGGCGATGGGGAGGTCGGGCACGATCTCCAGCAGGCGGTCGTTCGGGATCACGATGCACGTATCCACGACCTGCTTGAGTTTTTCCAGCCCTTCGAGCGCGTTCTCGATGCGCTTGCGGCCCTCGACGGAGAAGGGGAGGGTGACGACGCCGATGGTGAGGGCGCCGCTCTTGCGGGCGGTCTCGGCGATGACGGGGGCGGCCCCGGTCCCGGTCCCGCCCCCGAGGCCGCAGGTCACGAAGACCATGTCCGCGCCCTCGACCACCTCCTTGATCTTGTCGATGTCCTCCTTGGCGGCCTCCTCACCGATGCGTGGATCCCCGCCCGCGCCGAGCCCGCGGGTGAGCTCGTACCCGATCAGCACCTTCCTGTCCGCCTTGCAGGCGACGAGGTCCTGCGCGTCCGTGTTCACGGCGACGACCTCCGCTCCCTCGATCCCCTCCTCCTTGAGCCGGGTGGCCGTGTTGTTCCCGGCGCCCCCCACCCCGATCACCAGGATCCGGGCGCGGGCCTCCTCCAGCACCTCGATCAGCTCTTGATCCTCCTCGGGTTGATCGCGGGCGGTGGAGGGGTGAGCGTCTCCCCCCTTGGACTCCTCCATGCGCTCCAGCGCCGAGCGGACGATCTGTTCCAAGGAGGGGTCACCACCCGGCCGCCCTTCTGAGGGCGGGGATCTCGAACTCCCCAGCGGCGACCGGCACCTCCAGCTCGAACGCCTCCAGCACCTCAGGGTGGATCTCGCCGAAGAAGCCCAGCTTCAGTCCGCTCGCGAGAACCTCGGCGCATCTCCCATTAATAAATGATGGGTGATCGGTCTCCCGCACCTCCCACCCATCTATGTCGAGTTCGCGCAGCAGGGCTTCGACCACCGACTTGACCTCGGAGAAGCCCGCTCCCGGGCCGGCCAGCGCCAGGCCCAGGTGCCAGCGATCGCGCGCCCCGGTCTCCGCCTCCTCGTCCCGCTCGGCCACCTCGCCCACCTCGAACACGCGCTGCGGGTAGGGGCGGTGCCGGTTATCCGAGAGGAAACGCAACAGCGAGGGCAGGATCCAGGTGCGTACGATCGTGTACTCCTTCTGAATCGGGTTGGCGATCCGCACCGCCCGCCCGTCGGGTTCGAGCCGCATCCTGCGATAGTTCACCTCCGGGCTGGTCAGGGTCAGCGAGTTGACCTCCACGAACTTGAGCCGGGCGAGCGCGTCCCGGACCACGTTGATGAACTCGCGCTCCCGGTCGGGTTGGGACTCGGTGTACACCCGCGGAGGCCGGGGCTCGAACCGCGCGTAGTTGTACATGATGCCCGCGTCCTCGATCAGGTCCCACTCGTGCAGGATGTTGGTCCTCCAGGGCCCCACGAAGGCGCGGACCACGTCCTCGTCGTACAGGACCGGGGGCAGCTCTCGCCAGTCGGACTCCACGTGGAGGTGGTCCGGCAGCGGGAACTCCCGCAGCTCCCGCTCCCCCTCGGGGACGAACACCGCCTCGTGGCGGGCGCGGGCGAGGAGCTCCTCCAGCTCGCGGCCAGAGAGGTCGATTCCCAGCAGCCTCCGCGCCTCCCGCACCGGCACGTCCCACACGTCAAGTTTCATCGTCGGGGTGACGCGCTCGTACGCGCCGACGATCTCCACCCGCTCGATCCGGGCGCCGCGCTCGGCCAGGTTGCACACGATCACGTGGAGGGCGTCCAGGACGGGGCGCCATCCGGTGCCGGTCACGTCGATCAGCAGGTCGGTCGTGTCCTCCGTAACTCGGGTGCGCTCGGAGTTGATGATCGGGGGCATGGAGATCGGTCCCTCCTCGTCCGCCAGGATCGGGGCCCGCTCGCCCACGAGGTGCCCGTACTCCCGGCCTTTCTCGTGCCGCTTGAGCACCTCGCGCGGGGTCATCTCCTCGCCCGGGTGGTCCAGCGGTTCGAAGGCCCAGCCCTCGTCGTCCGGGTCCACCGCCAGGTACCGGAGGGGCGGCTCGACGGCGTCCAGGTCGTGGATGCCGATCGCCGCCTTGCGCCGGTCCCGACCGATGACCCAGTGCAGGTGCTCCTGGAACTCCATCAGGTGCTCCAGGTCCCACTCGTCCAGCTCGACCCCGCGGACGACGGCGAGGGCGAGGCAGGGTCGCTCGTCCAGCACGCTCTCCTCCACGCGGGCGCGGATCCCGGCGTCGCCGACGGGGTAGTCCGGGAGGCCCGTCTCCAGCCCCATAAACCCTTTGAGCGCCCGGGCGACGCCCTCGACGCTGTACAGGTCCGGGCGGTTCGGGAAGAACTCCGTCTCGATCACGCCCTCCCGCTCGTCGATGCGCTCCACGTCGCTGCCAAGCATCGGGATCAACTCGTGCGCTAGTTCGTCGAAGCTCACGTCCTCACCCAGCAGCTCGACGAGCTTGTCGTGACGGATCGTGACCACCGGCACGGTGTCCACCCCCGCGGGGGATGAGGACCTACGGCGGTGGCCGACGGGTGAGGAGGGCCTTAACCGCCGACCCCGTGGTAGCGCACCTCAGTAAAGCCAGGGCTCCCCATCCGCGTCGGAGTTCCGGCTGATCATCATCGGCGGGGGAGCCGAGGTTGCGCGTGTACCTGGACGGTCGGGAGCTGGGGCTGAGGTTCTCGGCCTGTCACGTGATCCCCGGGCACGGCAAGTGCGGACGGCTGCACGGGCACACGTACCACGTGTCCGTCGAGCTCCGAGGGAGCCGGACGAAGCCCCACGGCTTCGTTTACGACTTCGACAGGTTGAAGGGCCTCGTCAGGGAGCTGATAAAGCCATTGGATCACCGGGTGCTGGTACCCACGGAGTCGGAGCGGTTCCGGGTCCGACGGGAGGGCGACGAGGTGGAGGTGAGGCTGCCGGACGGCAAGCGGTACGTGTTCCCCCGGGAGGACGTCGCGTTCGTCCCCGCGGAGTCCCTCTCGGCCGAGGATCTGGCCCGGTACCTCGCACGGGAGCTGCGGAAGCGGTTGAAGGGTGAGGAGAACCTCCGGGAGCTGCGGGTGAGGGTGGACGAGGGATGGGGGCAGGGGGCCGAGGCCCGGGTCCGCCTCGACTGAACGTGTACGAGGTCTTCGCCTCGGTCCAGGGCGAGGGGCCGCTGGTCGGGGAGCCGCAGGCCTTCATCCGGTTCTCCGGGTGCAACCTGCGCTGCCGCTACTGCGACGAGCCGGCCGCGAGGAGCGCGCGCACCGAGGCCCCGGTCCTCGGACCGGACGGTGAGCGGTTGGACTCGATAACCAGCCCGGCTCGGCCCGAGCGGCTCGTCGAGAGCGTGGTCAGCCTGGAGGAGAGCGTGGGCGCGTTCCGCACCGTGTCGCTCACGGGCGGCGAGCCCCTGGTGCAGCCGCTGCGCGGTTTGAGGCGGCTGGCGTCGGGGCTGCGCGAGCGAGGGTTCCGGGTGCTCCTGGAGACGAACGCGTCCCTGCCGGACCGCGCCGGGGAGCTGCCGGTTGACGTCGTCTCGGCGGACGTGAAACTCCCCTCCCACGGTCCCCGGATGGAGGGATTTCCGGATCGATGCCTGGAGTTCCTGGGGCGCGTCAAGGAGCGCTGCGAGCTGGTCTACGCCAAGCTGGTGCTGTACTCCGAGGAGTGCTACGAGCGGGCCCCGGAGGTCCTCCGGAGGCTGAACGAGGTGGAGCCGGACACCGTCGTCCTGCAGCCGGCCACGGACGGCGAGAAGGAGCCCAGGCTGGTGGAGCTGTGGAGGCTGGCGAGGAGGGTGAGGTCGGAGGTCCGGATACTCCCGCAGGTGCACAAGCTGGCGGGGTTTATTCGGAAGTAGGGCGGGCCGAGGCGAGCAGCAGGGCGAGCAGTAGTCCTAGCAGGACCATCGGAAGGATCACCGGAACTCCGTGGCCGTGGTGCACGATCACCACCGGGTGGGAGGAGTGCGTCCAGTGGTGGCCCCATGAGAGCAGCGGATGGTGGTAATAGTGGTGCACGACGACCTTCTTGTGGTAACCCGGGTAGTGACGATGGTACACGACCACTTTCTTGCGGTAAACCCAGCCCATGAGCTCGGCCCTCCTTACCGTTCGGTTCTGCTCAGGTCGCGTCTAAGCTTGAACGTGCCCTTAAGTAGCCTGTAGGTGATGACCGCCAACGGGACGCTCAGGATGGTGAGGGATGAGTCCACTGGGGTTACCACTAGGTAAACGTGGCCCGGGATTATCGGGATGTCAAACCCCCAGAAGAGGCCCACCGGCCCCGCCCCCCGCGCTCACCGGTTGTTGGGGCTTGGTCGACAGCCCATCACTTTAAGGCATTTTTGGGCCACTTCATGCCCGCGCTCGCAGCACTTGTCGGGCGGGTCGCCGCGGAGCAGCCCGTCGATGAAGCCGGCGGCGAAGGCGTCGCCGGCCCCGGTTGGGTCGGTGATCTCCTCCTCGGGGACGCGCTCGGGCGGTACCTCGAGGGTCTCGGTTCCGTACCGTACGAGGGTGGGATTGGGGCCCCGGGTTACGACCACGGTGTCGGTGAGCCGGGAGAGCCGGTTGAGGGTGTCCCGGACGCTGCCGGTGAGCTGCTTGGCCTCGGTCTCGTTCAGGAACACGACGTCGGCGGCGCGGAGGTAGGGCTCTAGGTAGCTGTAGCCGCGGAGGACCATGGTGGCGGGGGTGAAGGTGACGGTGAGCTCGCGGCTGGCGCGGCGCATGACGGTCTTCAGGGTTTTTAGGGAGGTCTCGGTGCGGAGGCCGATGAAGGAGCCGGCGTGGAGGAGCTCGGCCTCGAGGATGTAGTCCAGGTCCACGTCCTCGGGTCGTAGCTCGTCGTTGACGCCGGGGTCCACGAGGATGCGTCGGTCGTTTCCGGCGATGAGGCAGTAGGCGACGCCGGTGCGGCCCTCGTCTCGGACGATGCGAGAGGTGTCGACGCCGTACCGCTCGAGCTCTTTGAGGGCGAGGTCGGCGAGTTCGTCGGTGCCGACCTTGCCGACGAAGCCGGTGCGGTGGCCGAGGTGGGCGAGCCAGCAGATGGTGTTGGCGGCGGAGCCGCCGCCGCGGCGCTCGCGGCGCTCGACGGGGACGGAGTCGTCCTCGCCGGGCATGCGGGGGAGGTGGAGGAGCTCGTCCACGTTGAGGGCGCCGATCCCGACGATTTCGACGCTCATTCGTGCAGGCACTCCCGCAGCGGGATCCGGTAGTCGCCGAGTTTGCCCCCGAAGTTCCCGGCGGTGATCTTGACGACCCCGTCGACCTCGGTCGCCGCCTCGATGGCGGTGCGGATGGCTCGTTTGACCGCGTCGAGGGAGACGCCGTTGATCACGATCTCGGGGATGGCCTCCACGCCCTCGGGGACCTTGGAGTCCAGGATCCGGTCGCGGAGGGTGGGGCAGTAGGGGTGGTTGGTGGTGGGTCCGATGTCGGGGTAGAGGGTCTCGGGCTTGGAGCCGGCGGCGCAGACGTTGAAGGGGGTGATGACGCCCTCTACGTCCCGGAGCGCGTCGACCGCGCGGTACCCGGCCTCGAGGGCGGCCTCGGTGTCCTCGCAGAGGAGCCAGACGAGGCCGCCGGCGACCCCCTCGCCGTAGCCCAGGCGCCGTTCGATCTGGAACTCTCCCATCATGATGGGAATGTTGACGACCTCGCGGCCGAACCGGACGTCGGTGTACTCGTACCCGTCGCCGCAGCGGCCGATGGGTCGCTCGGTGTCGATGTGTCCCCGTGGGTTCTCGCAGGCGTCGAAGACACGGGTGGTGGGGCGGACGAGGACGCCCTGTCGGATCCGCTTGCCCAGCTCCCGCTCGAGCCGTTCGACGGCCTTTTTCCCGTGCTCAACCCACACCTGGGCGATGAATCCGGGCCGCCCGTCCGGGGTCTCGTCCGGGTCGAGCCAGCGCTCGATGCCGGCCTCGGACTCGCCGAACACGGTGGCGGGGAGGGCGGCGACGTTCTCGGCGGCCTCCCGCAGCGGGCGCTCGTCGGCGGCGGTCACGATGAACCGGGCGTAGAGGCCCTTGAACGCCTCGCAGTACGTGTCCTCGACCGGCACGCCGTTCACCTCGAGCCCGGCCACGCTCTCCCTCCCCCGGTTTCGGGAGGGTGGGGGCGGGGTCCGCTCCCGGCTCCCGTGGTCGTCATCCCTCAGCGGTCCGTCCCGCCAGGCCTCTTCACGAGCAGCACGCGGTCCACGATCTCCTGGACCCGGTCCCGGGGGAGTCCGAGGGAGCGGATCCGCAGCCGGGCCTCCCCGGGCTCCAGGTGCTCGAGGGTCAGGCTCAGGTGCCTCGCGCCGGCCTTTTTTAATTCCCGCTCCAGCCGGTCGATCCGGCGCCGGATCTCGGTCGCGGGGCCCGGGACGCGGACGCGCAGGTCCACCTCATGCTCACCCTTCAGGAGCTCGACCGTCTTCTGGATGAGGAGGGCGTTGGGGACGAGGTACTCGCGGCCCCGGTGGCGGAGCACGGTGCAGCGGATGCGGATGTCCACGACCTCTCCCTGGTACTCGCCCACCCGGATGCGGTCGCCCACCTCGAAGGGGCGCTCCACGGCCAGGTAGAGGCCGGCGAGGAGGTTGGCGATCAGGGTCCGTGCGGCGAGGGCGGCGCCGGCCCCGGCCAGCCCGAGGCCGGTGAGGAGGCCCAGGAGGCTGACCCCGAGGGCGCCCAGCACGATCGTCAGCGCGAGCGCGTAGGTGCCGTACAGGATCGTCTTCTCGGCCCACCAGGCTATGTCGGGGAGCCCCTCCCGCTCCAGCCGGTCTCGGGCGGCGCGGGCGACGCGGGAGGCGATCTTGATCAGGATCAACGCTATAACGACGGAGGCGGCGAGCCTCAGGGGTTCCACGTGCAGGTGCGGGATCTTCACGTCCCCGCGCCCCCGGGGTGTGGGCGTTGACGGTGTACCGGACGGAGCTGACGGTAAGGACGGAGCGGCGCGTGCAGCTCGTGGACATCACGGACGACGTGCGGGAGGCGGTGTCGAAGAGCGGGGTGGAGGAGGGAATCGTGCACGTGTTCTCCCGGCACACGACGGCGGCGGTGATCGTGAACGAGCCGGAGTCCGGGCTGCTGCGGGACGTGGTTAACAAGCTTGAGGAGCTGGTGCCGGAGGGGGCGGGGTACGAGCACGATAAGGTGGACAACAACGCGGACTCGCACCTGCGGGCCATCCTGCTGGGTCCCTCCGTCACCCTGCCCGTCGCGGGCGGGGAGCCCGTGCTGGGCACCTGGCAGTCGATCCTGTTCGTGGAGCTGGACGGGCCCAGGACGAGGCGGGTGCTGGTCACGGTCGTAGGGGACGGTTGACGTTGCGGCGGCAGCTCCCGATCGAGCCGGTGTCCACCGAGGAGGTGGAGGAGGAGTACAACCTCGTCACGCTGCTGGCGTGCTCGGAGTGCGACTACTTCCGGTTCAAGGAGCACGAGGGTGAGGTAGTGTACGAGCGTCGGGGCAGGTGCCCGGAGTGCGGGTCCGATCTGATCGTGGAAGGGGTGTTCCGGACCGAGGCGGACCCGGGGGCGTTCCCCGACTACGAGGAGGTTAAGCGGGTGCTGAGGGCGCTGGAGGAGGCCGGGTACGAGGTGGAGGATCACCGCGTGCTCGAGGACGGGTCGATCGAGCTCCGGTACGAGCGGCGTGGGGATCCGCGGGAGCTGGCCCGGAGGCTGGGAGAGCTGGGGTTCGCGGCGGAGCCGGGCGAGGAGGCGGGATCGCTGCGGGTCTCCAAGCACGTCGTGCCGGAGGAGGAGCCCGGATACCTGATCCCGCTCCTATTGTCGGTCCCGATCTTCGCCTGGGCGGGCGGCTGGTACGCGTTCCGCAGCGCCTGGTACGGGCTCGAGTTCGCGGTCGCGTTCTCCGCGATCTTCTTCGCGAAGGAGCTCGCGAAGTTCTGGGCGGCGGGCCGGGAGGGGCTCGACCCGCGCCTGCCGCTGGCGCTGCCGGTCCCGCACTTCCCGGGCGGGTACTCCGGCGTCGTGCGGTCGAACGTGCGGCCGATGCTGGCGGGATCCCTGTGTCGGGTCGGCGCCGCCGGGCTCTCGGTGGGGTTCCTGGTGTCCAGCGCGGTCTTCGCGCTCGGGGCCCTGCACCGGCACGTGCCGGTGAAGTTCAAGGTGCTGCACAGCACGTGGTCGCTCCTGCTGGCCTCGGGGCTGGGGCTGAAGGCGAACCCGCTCACGCTGGCCGGGTGGGCGGGGCTGGCCGTCACCTGGCTGTCCGCACTCCCCGTGTACCCGCTGGAGGGCGGGTACATCATGCGGTACTACCTGGGTAACACGGGCGCGGTTCGGTGGCTCTCGGCGCTCTCGCTCCTGGTCCAGGCGTTCCTCCGGTGGTACCACGTCGCGATCGTCGCCCTGCTGGTGCTCCTCAAGATCACCTCCCGGATCCCCAAGGATCGCTCGTTCCTGGACGACGACGAGCGCAAGGACTGGGGTCCGATGCTGCTGCTGACGTTCATCCTGGCGTGCCTGGCCGCCCCGGCCCCGCTGGGCCTGTGGCCCTGGGACCGGATCGTCAGCCTGCCGAAGGAGTACGCGTGGTTGTTCCTGCGGTGACGGGGGGAGTCGGGGCTGAGGGCCGTTCCGGAGTGCGTTCCCTGCGTGCTGGAGATCGCGGTGAACACGATCAACCGGGCGGTGCCCCGGGAGGATCGGAAACGGGCGATCGCGACGGCCGCCAGGCGGGTGCTGGAGCTCTACGAGCGCGAGCCCACCCCGCAGCCGCCCCGGCTGGGCACGGAGGCGCAGCGCGCCGTGATGAGGTACGCCGAGGAGGAGGATCCGTACCGGGAGGAGAAGGAGCGGGCCAACCGGGTGGCCCTGGGGCTAGCGCGGGAGCTGAGGGGAGAGCTGGAGGGACTGAGCGTCGAGGAGCGGTTGCGGAGGGCGGCCGCGGCGGCGATCGTGGGCAACGTGATCGACTTCGCGGTGGCGGGACACGAGTTCGACGTGGAGGAGCTGCGGGAGGAGGTGAGGCGGGTCAGGTTCGCCGTGTACGACCTGGACCCGGACGAGCTGCGCGGGAAGAGGATCGTGTACCTGTGCGACAACGCCGGCGAGATCGCGCTCGACCGACTCCTGATCGAGGTGCTCACGGGAGACCTGGACGCGGAGGTCGTGGCGGTGGTGCGGGGCGCGCCGATCGTGAACGACGCGACCCGGGAGGACGCGCGGGCGGTCGGCCTCACGGACGTGTGCCGGGTGATCGACACCGGGTCCGAGATGCTGGGGCTGCTGGTGACGGAGGCGAGCGGGGAGCTGCTCGAGGCGCTGGAGTGGGCGGACGTGGTCGTCTCCAAGGGGCAGGGGAACTTTGAGTCGATCCCGGAGGAGCCCTTCCCCGACGTCCCGGTCTACTTCCTGCTCCGGGCGAAGTGCCGGGCGGTGGCGCGGGAGCTGGGCGTGAGCGTGGGGGATAACGTCGCCCTCGAGTGGCGGCCGGGCGAGGAGAACGTGAGGAGGTGGAGGAGGATGCGCGAGGGTCGGTAAGTCGACCCCTCCTCACCGCCGGCGGCTCGGCAGGGTTCCTCGCTCCCCATCACCCCGGGGTTCCGGTCGGCCCGGGCTCAACTCGGTTGCGGGCGTTCGGGCGGGGTCCACACCTTCAGGTCGATGCACTCGATGACGACCCGGTCGCCGACCGCCTCCACCACCACACCGGAGTGCACCTTCTGCATCATGCAGTGCTCTGGGAGGAAGCGGACGGTTTCCCCAACGTCCGGCACCCGACCCTCCTTGACCACGCCCTCGAACCCGACCACCAGGCACAGTCCGACGTCCCGGAACTCGAAGTCCTCCTCACCGAGCCGGTGCCGGGGCCCCACCACGTGCACCGTGACGAGCCCCTTCTCCGCGCGCAGCACCCGGGCGAAGTGGGTGATCGGGCACCCCCAGGGCCGGTAGCGGATCACCTCGCCCTTCCTCACGTCCGCGTTCGGGTCGAACGGGTGGAGGGTCTCCCGACAGGCCGGCTCATCGGGAAGTGGGCCCAGGATCAGGTCGGCCTCGTAGCCGTCGATGACGCCTCGAATACCCTCCTTTTCCTCCTCTTCCTTGAGCTCACCGAGCAGCTCCAGGATCCGGCGACGCTGTCCCGCGAACCGCTCGGTCCGTAGGTAAGGGCAGTCGTTGACGTCAGCCTCGCCGCGGACCAGTGCGCGGGCGAAGTCGTCGCAGCGGTCGTACCCGCAGGCGCCACAGTGGAAGCCGGGTAGAAGGTCGGCGATGCGCTTCACCGCGGTCAACGGTCACTCGCCCCGGTACTCCGTGAACCCGTCGATTCGCCGGAGGACGCCCCGGTGTCGCTCGGCCGCCACGCGCGTCTCGCCCGCGCACAGGGTGCAGACGGCGAGCGGGGCCTTCTCGCGCAGCCGGACCTCGTTGAGGTCGTCCGGGACCTCGGGAGCCTCCTCCTGGATGAGCCGGGCCAGCAGCTCGCAGCCCGCGCCGGTGAGCCCGTTCGTCTCGATCACGCGCGCGTCCGGGTTGACCTCGGCCACCCGGCGCATGAACACCTCCCGCTCAGCCTGTGAGACGAGGTCGCCCTTGTTCACGCACACGACGTCCGCGGTCTGGAGGAACGGTCCCACCTTCGCGGGCGAGTTGGGGCCCAGCGTCACGTCCGCCACGCAGACGCCCAGGCACGCGTCCACGTACGGGGCGCACCGCAGGCACAGGCCGGCCGTCTCCACGAGGAGCAGGTCCGCCCCCTCGTCCTCCGCCCACCGCAGCATGTGCTCGAGGTTGTAGGCCGCGAAGTGGTCGGGGCACATGTCCCGGGCCAGCGCCCGGATCGCCGGTATGCCGAGCCGCTCCCGATACACGCGGTGGTCGTCCGTGTCCAGGCAGTCCACCTTGACGACCGCCGGCCGGTGCTCCCCCTCCAGGTACCTCAGCGCGTGCAGGATGACCGCGGTCTTGCCGGCGCCCGGCGTGCCGGACACGATCACGAGCTTCATGCTCGAACCCCCGAGGGCGGTTTCACGTCGTCCAGCCGCTCGCCGCGGCGGACCCGGTCCCGCAGCTCTAGCCACCACTCGTCCACGAGGTCCAGCACGTCCGCCACCTCGCGCTCCCGCTCCGACGTCTCCACCAGCTCCGTCATGGCGCCGTTCCTCATGACGACTCGGAGGCGCGAGCGGAGCGCCACGGCCGGGTCGTGCGTGACCAGGAGCACGATGCGGTCGTGCCGAGTCAGCTCCTCCAGCGCCTCCCGCTTCCTGATCCCGGCGTTCTCGATCTCGTCGATCAGCACCACCGGCGAGTCGCTGATCAGGAGCACGTCGGCGATCATCAGGGAGCGGGACTGGCCGCCGCTCAGCTCCGTCATGTGCATGTCCGGGTGGATGGGCTCGCCCGTGAACCGGTTGGCCAGCTCGATCACCTCCTCCGGATCCACGTCCGCGCCCCGGCTCTCCGCGTGCAGCTCGACGAACTCGCGGACCGAGCAGTCCGCCAGGAAGCCCATCGTCTGCGTCACGTGGGCTACCAGTCGGCGCTCCGGGTCGAACCGGAGGGACTCCGGGGGACGCTCGCCGTTGATCAGCACCCGGCGCCCCGTGACCGTGTCGCCCTGGGCCAGGAGCTCCACGTCCCGGAGCAGGGCCGACTTGCCCGAGCCCGTCGGCCCGACGATGGCGACAACGTCCCCCGGACGCAGCGTCAGCCGCCTCACGGGCTCGGGCCGCCCGTCCTTGTCCGTGCCGCCCAGGACCGTCAGCTCCCTCACCCGCACTCGGGTCGACCCCGGGAGGGGCGCGCCCCGGCCCCCTAACAAGCGTTTCCCGAAAGTTGACACGAGCGCCGGCACGGCCGCGCACGCCCGCCCGGATGGTTCACACCGGATCACACCCGGGCGGCGCGGGAAGGCTTATCGGGCGTTCGAGCCCCACCGGCCGCGGGGATCCCGTTGGGCTGGGTGACGTCGCGGGAGATGCGGAGGATCGAGCTGAACTCGCGCTGGCTGGGCTTCGAGGAGGAGTACATGATGGAGAACGCCGGCGCGGGCGTGGCCCGGGTTATCCTCGAGGAGTACTCGCCGGACGAGGCCCTCGTGGTCTGCGGCACGGGTGGGAACGGCGGCGACGGGTTCGTGGCCGCGCGGCACCTGGACGCGGAGGGCGTTGAGGTGGACGTCCTGCTGGTGGGCCGCCGGGAGGCGATCCGGAACCCGGCGGCGCGGCGGAACCTGGAGCGGCTGGAGTCGGCCGGGCTCGCGGTGAGGGAGGTGCGGGACTCAGGGGAGCTGGAGGGGGTGGATTTCGAGCGGGAGGTGATCGTGGACGCGATCCTGGGGTTCGGGATCCGGGGTCGGCTTCGGGAGCCCGTGAGGACGGCGGTCCTGCGGATCAACGAGGCCTCCCGGGCGGGGAGTCGCGTCGTCGCGGTGGACGTGCCCACCGGGATGGACCCGGACACGGGCAAGGTCCCGGACGTGGCGGTGGAGGCCGACGTGATCGTGTCGATCCATCGGCACAAGCGCGGGGTCAAGGAGGCTCGGGACGCGTTCCTCCGTCGGGTGAGCGCCGGGATCCCGGGGCTGGCGGAGCGGATCTGCGGGCCCGGGGACCTGATCGTCTCCGGCGTTCGGGAGCGGGATCCTTGGGCGCACAAGGGTAGGCACGGTAGGATCCTGATCGTCGCGGGATCGGATCGGTACGTGGGGGCGCCGAGGCTGGCGGCCCGGGGGGCGTTGAGGGCCGGGGCCGATCTGGTTTTCCTCCTCACGTCGGGCGGGGTGCCCCGGGACGATCCCAACCTCATCTACCTGGACGCCGGTCGCGTGCCGGGTCCGGAGGACTTGGAGGGGGCGCCGTTGGGGGACGTCGACGCGGTGGTGGTGGGCCCGGGCTTGGGCCCGGAGGCGGACGCGAGGGGGCTGCTGGAGCGGCTGTCCGAGGAGGTGGATGGGACGATCGTGGTCGACGCGGACGGTCTGCGCGGTGTGGATGGGGAGGTCGTTGACGAGCGGTTCGTGCTGACGCCGCACGCGGGGGAGTTCCGCCGGGTGTTCGGAGAGGATCCGGGCGAGGGGGTCGAGGAGCGGGAGGACGTCGTCGGTCGGGTGGCGGAGGAGTGGGGGTGCACGGTGCTGCTGAAGGGGGCCGTGGACGTGATCGGGTCGCCGGAGGGGGAGGTGAGGATCAACGTGACGGGGGCGCCGGGGATGACGGTGGGAGGCACGGGGGACGTGCTGGCGGGCGTGATCGGGGCGCTGGCCGCGGTGTGCGAGGACGCGTTCGAGGCGGCCTGCGTCGGGGCCTTCGTGGTCGGCGCGGCCGGGCAGTTGGCGGAGGGGGAGCGGGCCCAGGGGTTAACGGCGACGGACGTGGCGGATCGGGTGCCCGAGGTGTTCCGGGACCCGTGGTCGGTGGAGCCGGAGGGGGTATCCCTACTCCGTGGGTAGCAGCTCGACGGGGTCGCCGGGGTTTAGGTCGAGCCTCTTGGCCGCGCTTCCCTCGACCACCGCGAGCTCCAGGTGACCGGAGGAGGATCTCAGCACGACGAGGTCGCCGGGCTCGGCCTCCCCGTAGGTCTTGACGCGTCGGGCCCGGTGCTCCCCGGTCTCGGTCCGGACGAGGAGCTCCTCGGGCGGGTCCGCGCGCTCCCACTCCAGGTTCGTGATCACGTTCCCGAAGTCGTCCACGTACCAGACGTGCGCCCTGATCGCGTCCTCCCGCACCTCGGGCTCCGGGATGGGGGGACCCTCCAGCTCCCCGGGGCTCAGGGGGTCGCAGAACTCCTCCGGGTCCTCGCCTACGGCCGCGCGGACGGCCGCGGGCGCGAACACGTCGCGCCCGTGGAAGGTGGCGGACACCTCCCAGTCGCTCACCTCGTCCTCCCGGATCCGGTAGGCCCGCTCGATCCCGCCCAGCTCCTCGGCCAGTGGTAGGAGCAGTCCGTTGTCGGGGCCGATGAGCACGTCCCCGCGGGCGGTCTCGAGCAGGAGGGCCCTTCGCTCGGTTCCCACGCCCGGGTCCACCACCCCGACGTGCACGGTCCCTTTGGGGAACCAGGGGCAGGCGACGGCCATCACGTAGGAGCCCGAGGTCACGTCCTGTGGTGGGACGCCGTGGGTGACGTCGACGACCTCGATCCCCGGCGGGGCGAGTCGCAGGATCACCGCCTTCATCTGCGCCGGGTAGGGTGAGGACCAGCCGAAGTCGGTCGTCAGGGTGATGATCCGCACGGGGGTGACCCCCCGTGAGCGCGGTCGGGGCGGTCGTGTTGGCCGCGCTGGCGGTCGGGGATCCGGGCGCCGGGTTGTTGGTGGATGCGGCCTCCACGATGGCGCACGAGTTGGGTCACGCGCTGGTGACCGCCGGGTACCATGGCGGCGTGCGCGCCTGGTGGGTTCAGCCGGGTCTGCCGCCCAGGCTGATGATGGAGACGGGGGACGGTCGGTGGATCGAGATCCGGTACGAGCCCCCGGACTCGTTCGTGACGGTGGGCCCGTATCCGGCGGGGACGCCGGAGGAGGTGCTGCGGGAGTGGATGGTGGAAGATGGCTGGAGGTACGCGCTGGACCCGTGGAGGGTGGCCTCGGAGGTAGGGTACCGGGACGCGGACGAGGCGCTGGCGGGTCCGGTGGTGGGGACGCTGGCGGCCGCCGCGTTGGCCCCGCTGGACCCGCACGCGGCCTTCGGTGCGGCCCTGTTGAACCTGGCGAACCTGCTGCCGGAGGAGGTGGCGGGGAGCCTGCTGGACGGGTGGTACGCGCTCTCCGCGGTGGTGAACGGTCGGTACCCGGTGGATCGGTACCTGTTGGAGGTGGGGCTGGCGCTGCTGGCGGCGTCGGTCACGGCGGTGGAGGATCCGGGGTCCGGGGAGCTGTTGAGCGAGGTGGTGGTGGACACGCTGGCGCTCGCGCCGGTCCGGCTGCTGTTGGACGTCTCGAAGCTGGCGCTCGCCGGGGCGCTCGGGTTGGAGGTGCGGTTGCGGGGTCCCTACGCGTTCCCCGGGGTGGGGGTGGGGTTGAACCTGTCCGTGGTGGGGCCGCCCGGGTTGAGGGAGGCGTTGGGGCCGGCCGCGGCGGCGCTGTGGTTGGCCGTGCTGCCGTTCGTGCCGCAGCCGTGGCGGGGGCTTTTGGGGCTGGAGCTCGCGATGGAGGCGGTCGAGGACGCGGACCCGGTCTACCCGTCCCTCGGGAGTTTCCTGGGGAGGGAGCTGGGTCCGGTGATGGCGGCGGCGTTTTTGGCGGTGGGCGGGCTCCCGTTATCCCTATTACTGGGGCTGGTGGGGCTGTGATGCGGGCTCGCGGTGGGCCCGCCTGAGTGCGATGAGGGCGGGTGCGCTGCGGCCCGGCACAGGGTCGCCCGGCGGTCGTGAACCGGCGGTTTCGCCGTGGATGTGCGGCCGTCCGACGGGCCGGGCACACCCGGCTCCTTTATTTCTCGGAAACCGTGCCGGGATGACGAGCTACCACGGCACCGAGCCCGGTGAGGAGAGGGCCACGGTCCGACCGGGGTTTCGGCCTTGAGTGGTCCGCACGAGGCGCTGAGGCGCGCGCTGCGTGAGGGCGGGGCCCACGGGGTGCGGGTGTCGGAGCCGGGTGAGCGGGTGGTGGTGGACTCCGTCGGCCCGTACCTGCGGTACCCGGTCGTGACGGCCTTCGCCGCCCGGTGTGAGGACGGGTCGATCGTGGAGCTGGTCGCGTTTCGGGACGAGAGCGTGGACGTGATCGAGGCGGCGCTGGCCGTGCGGTACGAGCGGGCCGGGTGCGACGTGCTGGCGGACGCGAACCTGAGGCCGCTGGAGGACCTGTACGGGATCCGGGTGGACAAGCCGGCCGTGGACGACGTGGTGTACCGGAAGGTGCACCCGGAGCTGCACCGGTTGCTCGGGTCGGAGTGGTTGAGCGTCCGGTTCTTCGGTCCGGTGATGGGGCTGGGTAGGGGCGAGGTGCCCACCCTGGTCACCCGGGGCCTGGGCTCGCACATCGTGGGGGAGCTGATCGGGCGGGAGCCGGAGTACCTGAACGATGGGGAGAAGACGTGCCGTCCGTACCTGGAGGTCCCGCCGGAGCGGGTGGAGCGCGTGCTGGTGGAGCTCACGTCGCGCGGGTACGGGGTCGTGTTCACGGAGTCGGCCGTGGAGGTCGTGTACACGCTGTGCCGGCGGGGGTTGGCGTCCCCGGACGCCGTGGAGTGGGTGTACAGGACGCAGCGCTCGTGGTGCGAGCGGCCGGAGAGCTGGCCGCGGCGGTCCGTGGCGGAGGAGAACCTGAGGTCCATCGAGTACGGGCTGAGGCTGCTGGAGGACGTTTAGATCCCGCGGTAGAGTCGCGCTCCCAGCTCCTCGGGCAGCCCCTTGTCGACGATCTCCTTCGCGGTCCTGTCGACGTTGTAGGCGACCCGGTTCACCTCCCAGGACACCACGCGCCCGTCGGAGACCTCCAGGACGCCGTAGGCCGCTCGGGGGTCGCCGTCGCGGGGCTGGCCCACGCTGCCCGGGTTGGCCACGTGGACGCCGTCCACCTCCTCGTGCATGGGCACGTGGGTGTGTCCCATCAGGAGCACGTCCGCGTCCGCGAGCCGGACCAGCTCCCGCAGGACCTCCCGCGGGGCGTCGGGGAACACGTACTCCCAGATGGGGTCCCGGGGGCTCCCGTGCACGAGGCAGATGCGCACGTCCTCCACCTCAAACCGGTCGATCTTGGGCAGGCCGCGGAGGTACTCCTTGTCCTCATCGCTCAGCCGGCGGCGCGTCCACTCCACCGCGATCCGGGCGGCGATGTTGAAGCGGTCGACGTCGCCCGTCACCACCCCGTAGTCGTGGTTCCCCATCACGCACCGGTCGCACCGCTCGCGGACCCGCTCGAGGCACTCCCGGGGCCGGGGCCCGTACCCCACGACGTCCCCGCAGCACAGGATCAGGTCCGCGGACTTGATCTCCCGGAGGACGCGCTCCAGCGCCTCCAGGTTCGAGTGCACGTCGGAGATCACCGCGATCTCCACCGTCATAGGCGCTCCACCTTCTTCCCCTTTTCCCGCGGGATCACCCGGAGCCTCGCGTTCTTAAACTCGCGGTGCAGCTCCCGGCCCTCGTACAGACGATCCAGGAACACGGCCAGGGCCGCGACCTCGGAGTGCGGCTGGTGGCCGATCGCCACGTTGTAGTCCGCGAGCTCGAACGCGTCGGCCGGCACCTTACCCGCCCCCACCACGACGAGGAGCTCCCGCTCCCCCCGGAGCTCGTCGATCACGTCGTCCACGTGCAGCCCGTACATGGTCAGGTGCACGACCTTGCCCCCGCCCTCCTTCCACTCCCGCACCACCTTCCGCCAGCTGTCCACCCACCGCGCCCAGAAGGGTCCGCCCCACCGGTCCACCACGTCCTCCACGGACTCCAGGATCGACTCCTCCCGCTCCCCGTGAAGGAGCACCCCCTCGGCCCCGAAGGCGCGCGCGGTCAGGCACACGTGGGTGGTGATCCGCAGGTCCCGGCCCCTGCGGTGCCCCAACCGGAGCACGACCGTGCGCGGCCGCAGCCTCACCCGTCGTCGACCCCGAGCTCCTCCTGCAGGCGCTCGGCCTCCCGGGCGGCGAGGTCCTTGAGCCGCTCGTCCATGGGAGCGGTCCGGGCGTACCAGAGCAACACCCTCTCGATCGTCTCCACGACCTCCTCCTCGCCCGAGCGGTCCCCGAGCGCCACCCCGCCCACCAGCACCCGCCAGCGGTCGTTCCCCAGTCCGAGCACGCCCACGTCGTTGTCCTCGGGTCGTGTGCAGCCCCGTGGGCACCCGGCGACCGCGATCTTGACCTTGGCGGGCACCCACACGTCCGCGAACTCCTCGTGCAGGCGGCGCGCCAGGGGGACCGTCCGATCGAGCGCGTTGGGGCACGCGTCGGCGCCCGGGCAGCAGGTGATCTGGCGCACCCGGGGCCCGGTGGAGCCCGGCTCCAGGCCGCGTTCCCGCAGCTCCCGCAGCAGATCCCGCAGCCGCTCCGGCCGGACCCCGTGGATCTCGATCGTCTGGCGCACGGTCAGGTGTACGCGCCCGCTCCCGTACCGCTCCGCCAGGTCAGCCACGGCCCGGAGCGCCTCGGCCGGGACGAAGCCCGGTGGTAGCAGGAGCCGGACGACGTAGGTGCCGTCCGGCGCGCGCATCACTCCCTTCCGATGCTCCCGGCATCCAGCTCCTCCAGGGCAGCCTTCACCGCCTCGTACCATTCGTCCAACGCCCTGAGGATTACCTTCTTCGTCTCCTCGGCCGGCAGGGGCTCGTACACGTAGACGTACCCTCCCCGGGGCCGGGTCTCCTTCCTCCGGTTCACCAGGCCCGCGTGTACGAGGCTCTTGAGCGCCTTCTGCACCGTGGTTCGGTCCCGGCCCAAGTCCTCGGCCAGGTCGTACACGGTGGCCTCGCCGCGCTCCAGCAGTCGGAAGTAGACGTCCACCTCCGCGTCTCGGAGGCCGAAGACGCACTTCAGCACGTCCCGCACGGTCACGTTGAACCGGCGGATGGTGACGAAGGGGGTGTCCAGCAACCCCAACCCCCGGCCCGAATCCGCAAGGACGTTATATTGGGTGTTTCCCCAGAGGTGTGCGGGTAATCGACACACGAGACCACGATCGCTCACGGGTGGTCCGGCTTGTCCGAGTACGAGTGGAGGCTCCGGGAGGAGGTCGTGGAGCCGGGCGCCTGCGCGCAGTGCGGCACGTGCGCCGCCGTGTGCCCGCAGGGCAAGATCGAGATGACGGAGGACGGGCCCGAGCTCCGGGAGGAGTGCGCCCGGAGGGGTGAGGGCAACTGTCGCGTCGTCTGCCCCCGGACGAGTACCGGGGCCTACCATCTGGGCCTGCGCACGGCGGGCTCCAGGTACGAGCCGCTGCTGGGCGGGTACCGGCGGGCCGTGGGCGCGGTGGCGGCCGACGAGGAGCTGCGCGGGCTGGGTCAGGACGGTGGAGCCGTGGTGGCGCTGGCCCGGTACGCGCTGGAGGAGGGCGTGGTCGACGCCGTGGTGGGGGTCACGGCGGGCTCGGCGTGGAAGCCCTCGGTGACGATCGTGGAGGAACCGGGGCGCGTCCGCGAGCTCGCCGGCTCCAAGTTCTCCCGGGTTAGCCTGGTGGAGGCGCTGGCGGAGGCGGCCGAGCGGGGTCTGGAGCGGGTGCTGGCCGTCGGGCTGCCGTGCCAGGTGAACGGGCTGGCCAAGCTGCGCCACTTCGAGGTCGTGAGCAAAGGGGCCCGGGCGCTGCGGGACGTGGAGGGGTCGCCGGCGGACGCGCTGCCGGAGATCGTGGCCGTGATCGGCCTGTTCTGCACGGAGAACTTCGAGTACGAGGGGCTGCGCTCGTTCCTGCGGGAGCGGGACGTCGACATCGGGGAGGTGGAGCGGTTCGACGTGGAGGCGGGCGAGCTGGTCGTCAGGCTGCCCGACGGGGAGCGACGGTTCGACGTGAAGGAGCTCCGGGATGCCGTGCCGGACGGGTGCCGGGTGTGTCACGACTTCGCGGCGCGGCTGGCGGACGTGTCGGCGGGTTCCGTCGGCACGCCGGACGGGGTCACGACGCTGTTGATTCGGAGTGAGAGGGGCGAGGAGCTGGTGGAGGGGGCTGTGGAGTCCGGGTACCTGCGGCTTCGGGGGTCCGTGGAGGAGGGCGAGGTGCGCCGGCTGGCGCGGTGGAAGCGGGATCGGGCGTTGCGGGAGGTTCGGAGGAGGCTGAAGGAGGGTAAGGAGGTCCCGGCCTTCTGGGTCGGTGATTACGGTGGGATCGTGGCCCGGGCGGACGGTACGTTCGCGCTGCGGGTGAAGGTGGGTCCGGGCGGCTGGGTGGACGACGCCGGGGTGTTCCGGACCATCGCCGGGCTGATCGAGGAGGGGTACCGGGTGAAGTTCACGGATCGGCAGCAGCTGGAGATCCACGGCGTTCCGGCGGTGGAGGTGCCGCGGGTGGTGGATCGGCTCCGGGAGGCGGGGCTCTCTACGGGTTCCGAGGGCCCGTTGGTGCGCACGATCCTGGCCTGTCCGGGCGAGGGGAACTGCGCGTCGGGGCGGCTGAACACGGAGGAGCTGGCGAGGAGGCTGGAGGAGGAGCTGGCGGAGGAGCCGACCCCGTACAAGTTCAAGATCGCGCTCTCGGGCTGCACCAACGGTTGCGTGCGGCCGCAGCACAACGACCTGGGCTTCGCGGGCGCGGCGAGGCCGGGGGTGGACCCGGAGAAGTGCACGGGCTGCGGGCAGTGCGCGGACGTGTGCAAGGTGGACGCGATCCGGATCGTGACGGTGGACGGCAGCGAGGTGGGGTGCTCGGAGACGGACTACAAGCGGTGCGTGTACTGCGGTAAGTGCATTGACGCGTGCCCGGAGGAGGCCCGGTACGCCGAGGAGGAGGGCGTGATCGTGTGGCTGGGAGGGAAGGGCGGCCGGGAGCCGGTGGAGGGCGTTCGCGTGGAGGCGTTTCTGGACCCGGAGGACGTGCCGCGGGTGGCGAGGGAGATCGTGCGCCGGTACCGGGAGCTCGCGGAGGAGCCGCAGAAGGAGCGGCTGGCGGACACGATCCGAAGGTGCGGGGTGGGGCCGTTCCTGGAGGTCATCGAGGGGGTTAAGGGTCAGCGGTAGAGCTCGGCGCGAACGCCCAGCTTCCTCAGCTTCTTGAGGAGGCGGCCCGCCTCGCTCTCGTCCCCCTCCAGCCGGAGCCGGGTCCCGCCGTCCCCGGCGTCCGCGCTCACGACGCGGAGGTTTCGACCCAGGGCTTCGACCACCCTCGCCACCTCCTCCGGGTTCAGGTCGGTCTTGACCCGGAGCTCCAGCTCGTTCCCCTCGAAGCGGGCCAGGAGCTTGGGCCGGTTCGGGAGGACCTTCACCCGGTCCCGGGGTACCTCCTCGCCGTCCACGCGCACCGTGGTGCGGGTGACCCGGACGCGCCCTTCCCGGGCCCGTCGGGAGCGGATGTCGATCACGAGGGCCTCTCCGCACCGTTCGGCGGTCTCGAGCTCGTCCACCAGGTAGGAGAGCAGCTTGTCGGTTCTCAGCTGGCAGCCCTCGAGGTCCTGGTGTCGGGCGAGGGCTCGCTGTCCCCGGCGCAGGAGGTCGGTCAGTCGGGCGTGGTCGTCGGCGAGTTCGTGGATCCGGTGGAGGGCGTGGAGGACCCGCTCGCGGGCCCACTCGGCGTACGGATTGAACGATTGGATCTCCGCGTACAGTCGCGGGTCCTGGCCCATCACGCGACCGATGACGTCGATGAACAGGCGGTACACGGGGCTGGCGAGCTCGTCGGGGTCCAGCTCCAGCTCGGGGAGTAGGTCGCCGATGGCGAGGCCGGCGCCCAGGAGGACGAAGTGTGTGAGGCACTGAACGAGGGCCATCGCCCGGTCGTGCTCCTCCGGGGTGCAGACGACCACGTTGGCCCCCTTGCGCTCGAGGTAGCGGCGCACGCGGCGCGTCCAGGGGCCGCTGCGCTCGGTGGGGGTGAGGATGACCGTCTGGCCGCGTAGGCTCGGGACGGTCGGTCCGAAGAGGGGGTGGGTGCCCAGGACGTGCGTCCCCTCGCGGGCGTGCTCCAGCATGGCGCGCACGGGCCGGACCTTGACGGAGGTCACGTCGGTGAGCAGGGCGCCCTCGGGGACGTGGGGCCCGACCTCCTCGATGACGCGCTCCGTCACGGAGATGGGAACGGAGACGATCACGACGTCCGCGTCGCGAACCGCGGTCACGTTGTCGGGCGCGGCCTCCACGCCCAGCTCGCGGGCGGCCCGTCGGGCTCGGTCCGGGGAGGAGCCGGTGATGACGATCTCGTGCCCGTCCCGGGCGAGTTCGCGGGCCAGGAAGCGTCCCATGGCGCCCGTGCCGCCGAGGATGGCCACCCTCAATGCGCGGTGCCCCGCAGTAGGTGCGCGTGCTCGCGGAGGAATCGGGTGATGCGGGCGACCTTGCGCTCCTCCTCCCGCACGCCCTTGACCGCCTCGCGGTACACGTCGTCGGTGAGTGGGACGGGGCGGCTGAGCGTCGTGAACGCCGTCAGCTGGAGCTGCAGGGCGCGGTCCCCGGCCAGGGTCTCCATCCGCTTTCCGGGTCGCAGGACGGGGATCTCTTCCTCCGGGAGCTCGGTGACGAGTCGGCCCAGCTCCGTGCCCGGGATGGGCTCGGCCACGTTGATGAACGCGTCGTCGAACGCGAGCTCGGCGAGCAGTTCCTCCGTCGCCTCCACGTCCTCCTCCCGCTCGCCCGGGTACCCGACGATGAGGGAGGCGGCGACGCGGACGCCCACCCGGCGGGCGAGCCACACGGCCTCTCGGACGTCGTCGGTCGTGATCCCCTTCTTCATGCGTCGGAGCATCCGGTCGCTGCCGCTCTCCACGCCCAGGAAGATCCACCCGATCGTGTGGTCCCGGATGGCCTCGAGCACGCGCTCGTTCAGGAGGTCGGCCCGGACGTCGGGGGCGGAGAGGTTCTGGCGGCCCACGAGGTCGCTCAGCGCGGCGAGCAGGCGGGCGAAGTCCTCCTCGTCGTCCCCGTACATGTTGACCGTGCCGCCGGAGATCGCGAACCGGCGGGCGCCCGCCCGCATCAGCGCGCGGACCTCCTCCAGGATCGCGTCAAGGGGCTTCCAGCGCACCTCCCGGCCGAAGAAGCGCGGCACCTGGCAGAACGTGCAGGCGCCGGCGCACCCGCGGTGCGTCTCGATGTACACGTTCGCCCCACGGATGTCCTGTCGGTCCAGTCCCCGGGGGACCTTGAGGGGCCTCGGCTCCTCGAGGTCGGCGGGGGGCGGCCACCCCGTGTCCACCAGGTCCCCATCGTGCTTCAGCGCGATCCCCTCCACCTCCTCGGGGTCCCCTCCCTCCCGGAGCGCGTCCAGCAGGGGCGGAAGGACGGTCTCCGCCTCCCCTTTGGCCACGATCACGCCTGAGAGGCGCTCCAGCACGAGCTCGGGGACCTGGCTGACGGGGCCGCCGACGATCACCCTGCGACCCGCGTCGATGGCCTTGCGCACCGCCTCGATCACGTCCTTTCGGAGAAGGTGGTGGGTGGAGTGGAGGGAGAAGATGACGAGGTCCGAGGTTCGGAGCGCCTTGGGGTCCGGGGTGCGGCGGAGCCGGACGCGGGCCCCCCACCGCTCGCAGACGCCGCCGACCACCATGGCCCCGTACGTGTAGTAGTCCGGGGAGACGACCAGGATCCGGAGGGTCATCGGCGGTCGGTCACCTCCCGCACGTACACGGTCTTGCCCATGTCGGACTGGTCGAGCTCCGCCAGCCGCTCCAGTCCCCGGACGACCCGACCGATGAGGTTGGTCCCCTCGAAGGTCTCCCCGGTGGGTCCGTACTCGCGGCTCTCCTCCAGTCGGACCCCGATCAGCCCCGCGTGGGGCTTCACCTGGTTGGTCACGCCCAGGTCGCCGGGCTTGACCACCTCCTCTGGGGTGTTCTCCGGGGGCAGTCCCTTGCCCTCCTTCTCGTCCCCCTCGAAGACCACCATGCCGAGGTCGGCGTAGGCGAAGTGGACCTTGAGCTTGCCGACCGGTCGGTCCAGCATGCCGGCCACGCGCCGGAAGTACTCGACGGACTTCGGCGCCCGGTCCTCGTAGAGCTCGACGTCGATGACCTCCTCGCTCGGGACGACCCTGACCTTGGCCCGGCCCTCCTCGAGGACGCGCAGGGTTTCGCGGGGCTCCTGCTCGACCACCACGTCCCCCTCGCCCTCGATCTCGAGCTCGAACCCGTGCTCTTCCGCCAGCTCCCGTGCCTCCTCGAGGGTCAGCCCGACCAAGTTCACGCGCTCCGGGATCGTCTCCACGAGGATTCGATCGCCCTCCGTGGCGACGTCGATCAGCTCGAGGCCGCGCTTAACGCGCCCCACGACGTTGTGGCTCTCCACGGGCACCCGGTCGCGGCGGTAGAAGTAGACGGTGCCCTCGTTCCTCCCCTCGTGGCGGACGGTGACCACGCCGCGGTCTCGGGGCCCGATCTCCTCGCGCGAGAGCTCGTAGAACGGTCGGGTTTTGACGGCCGTGAAGGTGTCCGTCTTCATCTTGACCTCGAGCCGGCCGTCGTTGGCGTCGAGCGTGGCCAGGAGCAGCTCGGCGCTGTCGGGGGAGCGCTCGGAGAGCTCTACGACGACGCGGGTGAACAGGTGGTCGTCCTCCTCCAGGCGCGTGTTCGGGGTGGCCTTGGAGAGGACCTGCCGGGTCACGCGCTCCACGACCGGCTCGAGGTCCTCAACCTCCTCGCCACCCTGGAGGCGGTCGAGGAGCTCCCGGCCCGCGGTCACGCGGCCGCGTAGGTCGGTGCAAACGTACTCGACCGCCATCCGGCGCCGGGTGAGGAGCAGGTACGCCTCGGTGGGATCGTTCGTGGGCAGCACGACGATGGCCGTGTAGGGGGGTAGCTCGAGCCCGCGGCGGGTTCGGTAGTCAATGTCGGACACGTCGATGGGGCCGAGGGCGACCTCGTCCCGAGTGGTCCACGTCACCCGGGTCCCGGGGAGCTGCTCGCACGCGGTTCGGAACCGGTCGTCCTCGACGGCGAGCGTGATGGTGCCGATCTCCCGGATCGTGACCCGGATTCGGTCCGTCTCGCGCTCCGTCTCCTCCTCGCCCTTGAACAGGGCGATGACGACGTCGTCGGGCACCTCCACCCCGGCCTCCTCGAGCGCGTCCCGGACGGTGGCCCCCTCCGGGACCTCGACCGGTTCCCCGTCCACGAACACGCGCAAGCTACCGCACCCCGATGATCTCCTCGCTCCTCAGGTCGAACACGCGCGCCTCTCGCTCGCCGTCCGTGATGCGGACGATCCCGTCGTCCGTGATCTCGCCGATCACGCGGGCGGTCAGCCCGGAGCCCGAGAGTTCTC
Organism: Methanopyrus sp.; assembly: GCF_053997775.1. NCBI lineage: Archaea > Methanobacteriati > Methanobacteriota > Methanopyri > Methanopyrales > Methanopyraceae > Methanopyrus > Methanopyrus sp. Next base: position 11,713 of record NZ_JBMXXF010000034.1, on the reverse strand, counting down.
GCCCGATCCTTCGGGCCTCCCGTTCCCCATCCACCGCGTACACGAACCCCATCCCCGGGTACATTTTCAGCCAGGTGGGGAGGTCCACTCCCTCGGGCCGGGGAACGTCCGGCAGGTGGACCTCGGCCCCCAGGCCCCCGCTCGCCTCCAGCATCATCGCGAGCGTACCCACGAGGCCGGGGTTGCTCACGTCCTTCCCGGCTTTAACGTGCCTGGAGGCCCGATGGACGGCCCTCATTTGGCGGCGGAGCTCCTCCTCGTCCTTGCCCGTCGTAGTGTCCCAGTTGAGGGGGAACTCCGGGTACGGGCGGCCGTCGAGGTCGATCGCGAAGACGATCAGGTCCCCGGGCTCCGCGGTGGAGCTCAGAACGAGGTGGTCCTCGTCCGTGAACCCCAGGATGGCCGCGTCGACCGCGGTGTAGGGGGTGTCCGGGTGCGTGTGACCGCCCAGCACCGGGGTGGAGAACTTCCGGGCGGCCTCGCGCATCCCGCGCAGGATCTCCCGGCACTCGTCCGGGTCGGAGGTGGAGAGGACGTTCACGACACCCACCGGGAGCCCTCCCATGGCCAGCACGTCGTTCACGTTGACCAGGACCGAGCAGTACCCGGCCCACCACGGATCCCGCTCAATCAGCCGGCCCCAGATCCCGTCGGCGGCCAGGAGCGCGATCCGGTCACCGACGTCCACGGCGGCCGCGTCCTCCCCCGCGTCGGCGATCACCTCCCCCTCCAGGGGACCCACGGCCTCCGAGAGCAAACCCCTTAGCACGGTTCGGATGGGGCGCTTCCGCGTTACCCCCTCGAAGGACCGTAGCTCTCGGGCCAACCGCTCCAGGTCCACGTTATCACCCGCCGATGAGGAGAAGTCGCGGGTCGGACTCAGCGTGAAGAGCCCAGCTCACGCCGAGGCGACCACACGACCCGCCTCAGCTCCCCGGCTCCCCGAAGGAGGCTAATTAGGTCCTCGACCCAGGCCTCCGGCCGCCTCGGCCCGTCCAGGCTCAGTCGGGGCCCGTCGCGGAACACCCGCTCCCTTAGCAGCTCACCGGCGCGATCGTCGCGACGGCACACGAGCAGGCACAGCAGGTTCTCGGCCCGATTCAGGGCCTCGAGGGTGTCATCCACCACCCACCCGTCCGGGTCCAAGTCCACGACCCCCACCACCCAGCTGCCCAGGCGATCCCCCAGCTCGGCGCACACCGCCGTCGTGTCGTCCCCGATCGACACCACCGCGTCGGCCCGACGGATCTCCCCCACCCGGCGCTCCGCGTCGTGATCCACCAGCACCACCCGGGCGATCCGATCCGGGGGAGGGACCACCCGACGCCGATCCGACTCCAGCCGGCGGAGGCGACGGTCCGTTTTCACGATCGCGCGGGCGGGGTCCACCCGGCCCAGGCGCCTCACCCCCTCGGGCTTCAGCCGACCGCCCTCGATGTCCACCAGCCGCCCGCGGTCGTCGAAGACCAGGACCACCTCGCTCGACTCGGACACCCCGACCGTGACCCCGTTGACGAGGATTCGGTCCCCGGGCTCCACGCACGAGATCCGGCGACGGTGGGAGGACCCGGAGTGCTCGGGAGTCTCGCGGGTCCCGACGACCGGCAGGTCCAGCTCGTCGCGCAGGTGGCGGGCGACCCGGCGTTCCGGCTCGCCGGGGCTCCACAGGACGAGGCCGCCGTCCGGCTCCCCGGGCCGCTCCACCTGGACCAGCGAGTTCACCCTCTTGGCGCGGGCCAGCACCCCCTCGGCGAACGCCAGCCCGCTCTCCCGGCTCTTCCCGTGGTTGGCCAGGATGAGGGCGTCCGCCCATTCGTGAAGCTCGTCCAGGCACTCGCTGGGCAGCTTGCGGTCGAACTCGACTCGGTCCTGGAGGCCGGCGTCCAGCAGGGCCACGTACCCGGTGGTGCCGCCGAGCTTGGCCCGGACCTCACCCAGTCGTTCGAGGGCGTCCAGGAGGCGCTCGGCCCACCCGGTGTCGATGATGGTGGGCCCGTGGAGGACGAGCCCGACCCGGATCCGGGGTCGCCCCCTTCGTTACGTGTTTCGAAACGATAGGCGGTTGGGGGAGGGAGGGGCTACCGGGTCACGAGCTCGCGCCCGATGACGACCACCTCGATGGTCTGGTTGAAGTGTCCAACGGGCCCCGTCTCCAGATGGCCGTGCTCGCCGTACGTCTTGAACCCCACGATCGGGACCTCGTCCCCCACGACCTCGCGGATCGCGTCGTACTGCTCCTCGCAGTCGCGGTGCGCGCAGTCGAAGACGAGGACCAGGGCCACCTCCTCGGGGTCGTCGATGCCGGCCCGGTACATCGCGCGCTCGGTGACCTCCCGCGCCGTCTCCGCCATCCCCTCGCGGGTGGGCTTGAGCCGGATGAGCGCGCCCGAGGCGGGCGGTCGCGAGTGGAACCTCATGGAGCCGTCCTCCTCGGCCATGGCGGGCTCCCGGACGATGATCTGGCCGCCGAAGATCTCCCAGCCGAGCGGGTTCCACATGAATACCTCATCGTCCAGCCGCTCGACCGGGACGCCCACCGCGTCGGCGTAGTACTCGGCGGCGGGCTCCCCGTTGAACTCGAAGATGCGGCGCTCCTCCGGCCTCGCGTCCGTGATCGGGAACCGGTCCTCCCGCACGGGCTCGAACCCGCAGTCAAGGCAGCCCCCGAACTTGAGCGACGTGACCCCGAACGCCACCACGGCCGAGTTCTCCGGGCACAGCCTCCCGTCCTCGAGCGTGTAGGTGCGCTCGAGCCGCAGGTCGTCGCCCGCGGCCCCGCCATACACCTCGAGCAGGTGGAGCCGGTGGACGACCTCACCGATCCCGTCCATGTAGTAATCGATCGAGGGGAAGAGCCCGTCGACGAGCTCGATCATGAAGTAGGGAAGCGCGCGGGCGGGTCGGCCCGCCATCAGGCTGCGGAGCAGCGCGTTGAAGGTGATGTCCAGGCACGGGCCCGGGTTGCGCAGCTTCTCGATCGCCTCCATGACGAAGCGGCGGCCCACCTCGCGGGCGCGCTTCGGGTCCTCGCTGTCGAAGGTGATCCGGTGCGTCTCGAGGACCATGTAGGGGCTCCGGATGAGCGCGACCACCACCTCACCCTGCGTGTAGCCGTCCGGGGTGAGCTCGCCCGCGGTGGAACAGCCCAGGCTGCGGCACCCGTCGGGGAGCTGCTCGAGCGCCGCCTCGATCTCGTCCGCGTGTCGGGGGGAGAAGAAGACCAGGGCCAGGTTCGGGTCCTCGGAGAGCTGGTCCAGCGCGTCCTCGATCGCGGCGTGCGGGTCCTTCCCGTGGCTGACGCCGACTTCGATCGTCGTTCCCCCGAGCACGGAGGTTCCCCATGATAAACCGGTAAGTTACGTGGGAGGGTTAATAACGGCGTCACCGGGTGTCCGCGTTTAGCGTTCGTGGATTCGGGGTGGTGGGACTTGGAGATGGGGCGCCTGGTGTACGAGGGGAAGGCGAAGAGTCTCTACGAGCACCCGGAGGAGGACGACCTGCTGGTGATGGAGTTCCGAGACGACATCACGGCCTTTGACATGGAGAAGGTGGATCGGGTGGAGGGGAAGGGCGTCTGCAACTGCCTGATCTCGGCCCGGCTGTTCGAGGTGTTGGAGGATGAGGGGGTGCCGACGCACTACGTGGAGCTGGTGGATGAGCGGCGGATGGTCGTGGAGCGGTTGGACATGTTCAAGCTGGAGGTAATCTGCCGGAACATCGCGACGGGGAGTCTCGTGAAGCGCCTGCCGTTCGAGGAGGGGGAGGAGCTGGACCCGCCGATCGTGGAGTTCGACTACAAGAGCGACGAGTACGGTGATCCGATGGTGAACATGGATCATATCCGAGCGCTGGGGCTGGCGTCCGAAGATGAGGTCGAGCGGATGCGGGAGCTGACGTTGAGGGTAAACGAGGTGCTGTCGGAGTTCCTGGAGGATAGGGGGATCATTCTGGTCGATTTCAAGCTGGAGTTCGGGGTGAACCCGGACGGGGAGATCGTCGTGGGGGATGAGATCAGCCCGGACACGTGCCGGTTCTGGGACGCGGAGACGCGGGAGAGCCTGGACAAGGACATCTTCCGGGAGGATAAGGGGGACGTCCTGGCGGGGTACCTGGAGGCGGCGAGGCGCATCCTGGAGGGGGACGAGGAGAAGCTCGCGATGCTGCCGGGGTGAGGGGATTGGTCACGGTCGAGGTGCGGGTGAGTCTGAAGCCGAAGGCGCTGGATCCGGAGGGGGAGACGGTGAAGCGGGCGTTGCGCCGGTTGGGGTACGAGGAGGTCAGCGACGTGCGGACGGCGAAGGTCTACCGGATCGAGCTGGACGTGGACGACGAGGACGAGGCCGTGGAGCTGGTGGACGAGATGTGCCGGAGGCTGCTGGCGAACCCGGTGGTGGAGGACTACGAGATCGAGGTGGTGGAGTGACCCCTCGGCGTACTTGGGACTCGTCACCCGCTCGGCCCCGTGGGTCGTCGTCATCGGGGGTCTTCGGTTGGTCCGCGTTGCGGTCCTTCGGTTCCCGGGTACCAACTGCGACCTCGAGATGGCCTGGGCCGTGGAGCGGGCGGGCGCGGAGGCGGAGTTCGTGTGGCACGAGGACGGGGGGCTGGCCGAGTACGACGCGGTCATCATCCCGGGCGGGTTCACCTACGGGGACTACGTGCGGGCCGGGGCCATCGCCGCCCGGTCCCCGATCATGGAGGAGGTGCGGGAGTTCGCGGAGGAGGGGCGCCCGGTGCTGGGCGTGTGCAACGGGATGCAGATCCTGGCGGAGGCGGGGTTGATCCCCGGCACGCTGACGGTCAACCGTGGTAACCGGTTCATCTGCGACTGGGTGCACCTCCGGGTGGAGCGCGCGGACACGCCGTTCACGGGTAGGTACCGGGAGGGTGAGGTGCTTCGGATCCCGATCGCGCACGCGGAGGGGCGGTACTACGTGGAGGATCCGGACCAGGTGGAGGACCGGGTCGTGTTCCGGTTCTGCGGGCCGGACGGCGAGGTTGACGACCGGTACAATCCGAACGGCTCGGTTCGGGGCATCACCGGGGTGGTCAACCGTGAGGGCAACGTCCTGGGGATGATGCCGCACCCGGAGCGGGCCGCGCACCGGTTGCAGGGGTCCGAGGACGGGCTTCGCCTGTTTCAGTCGTTGGTGGAGTGGTGCCGCGGGTAGTCGAGGTCGGCGAGCCAGCGGAGGAGCCACCCGGACGCCCACTCCACGTACTCGCGCACCTGCTCCCGGTCCCACGGGTCGACTCGGGCGGCCGAGCGCACGAGCCGGCGCCGCGCGGCGGAGACCTCCTCGTCGTCCACCCGGGGTTCCGGAACCCGGGTCTCCCGTCCCAGCCTCCTTAGCGCCAGGTTCACCGGGGCGGCGATGAGCGCGTTCTCCAGGTCCAGGAGCGGGTCCCCCGTTCGCCGCCACTCGGACCCCTCTCGGCAGGCCAGCTCGATTCTGTCCTCACCCACCTCCGGGAGCCGGCGCAGGACCAGCTCCTCCGCCCCCACCTCCAGGGGCAGAAGGATCGAGCGCGCGGCGCCGGCCGGGGCCCGGAGCCCGCTCGGGAACAGGCCCATTCGGTGCTGGAGGATGTGGGCGAACTCGTGCGCCAGGCCGGCCCGCAGGAACCGTCGAGAATCGTAGGCGGGGCCCACGATCACGTGGTACTCCAGCTCGTCAACGCGGACGGCCAGGGCGCCCGCGTTGCCGAGGAGCGAGTGGAGCACCTCCTCCGCCACGTGATCGCTGACCCGGCGCGCCAGCCACCGGGCGTACTCCTCCGGCTCCTCTACCGTGCCCAGGCCCAGCTCCTCGACGCCGACGGTCTCTCGGAGGAAGGGCGTCAGGTCCCTCAGGGCGGAGAGCACCCGACGCTCCATCGACCTTGGAAACAGGACCGTCACGCGCACCTCTTCCTCCGTCAAGGCTCCGCCAGCACCTTGCGGGCCATTTTGGACAGCCTCATCTGGTGGCCCCAGGCTCCCTCCGCCTTCCCCTCCCGCGTCCACCGGCCCAGCACCCGCCGGATCTCCGGGTCCAGCGGGGCGGGTTCCGCGTCCTCCAGGGGCGTTCCCGGCAGCGGCATGAAGTAGTGCAGGCGCACCTCGCCGCCCCGTCGGATGATCCACTCCGCCAGCCGCACGGACTTCCACTGGTCCTCCCTCGTCTCCCCCGGTAGGCCGAAGATGAAGTCGACGACCGGCGTGAGGCCCTGCTCCAGGCACGCGTCCACGGCCCGCCGCACGTCCTCCACCGTGTGTCCTCGGGCGATCCGGCGGAGCACGCGCTCGCTGCCGGACTGCGCCCCCATGTTCACCCGCTCGTTGTCCGCGTAGTGGGCGATGAGCTCGGCCCCGTCGGCGCGGACCAGCGAGTCCGGCCGCACCTCGGCCGGGAAGCTGCCGAAGTAAACCCGCTCGAGCCCGTCCACGGACCGGAGCTCGCGGAGCAGCCGCTCCACCTTCTCCGGCCGCAGCCGGCGGCCGTCGGGCGAGCCGTAGGCCAGGGCGTCCGGGGCGACGAAGCGGGCGAACGCGTGCCCGCGCTCGACCCCCCGGCGGACCCACCGGACGACGTCCTCCACGGGTCGGTGCCGCGGTCGTCGGCCGAAGAGCCGGCTGACCTGGCAGAACGCGCAGCCCCAGGGGCATCCTCGGGTGATCTCGATGGGGCAGAAGAGGCGGAACTCCTCGGAGTACGGCGGGTACCGCTCCAGCCGCTCGACGCGGGGCGCGGGCTCGGGCCTCCCCTCCCCACGGTACACGCCCGGGTGCTCCTCCGGCATTCGGCCCCGGGCGAGCTCCCGCAGGACCTCCGGGACCACCCGCTCCCCCTCGCCGATCAGGACGAGGTCGAACCCGCGCTCCAGGCACTGGTCGGGGCGCGCCGAGGGGTGGGGGCCGCCGGCGACCGTGATCACGTCCTCCGGGAGCCGCTCCACCAGCTCGAACACCTCGGCGGCCATGAAGGTGTTGAACGAGCAGACGAGCACGTCGCCTTCGCGCGGCCTCGGGCGCCTGGAGACCCGGACGTGGGGGAGCAGTTCCGGTGCCTCCACCTCGATCGCGCCGAGCACGTGGGCGAGGCTGTACCGGTTCTTGGAGTGCAGGAGGAACCACACGGTCCTCAAGGCCAGTCGGGACCCCCGGGAAAGGCCTCGAGCCAGGCCTCCCCGTCCTCCACGCGGACCCGGGCGTCGACGAACGGGTCGTCGATGACGTAGCGCAGCAGGGTGGCCCCGAAGGCGGTGAGCTCCAGCCGGAGGAACTCACCGTCCGCGAGCACGCCGAAGATCCCTCGGGCGTTCACGGCCGGTCGGTACGCGCCGTCCGGGGCGCCCGCCGAGCCGATGCGGACGCTGCGTCGCGGTCTCCCGGGGTCGAGTCGGTAGCGCTCGCGGGCCCGGTCGGCGGCCTCCCGGTAGGAGTCCGCGCGGCGGAAGAGGCGGTCGGCGGTCCTGGCGGGCACGCCGGCGGCGGAGAGTCGGGCGACGAACCAGTCGCGCTCGTACATGCGGTGGGGGCTCTGACCTGGGGGTACGAGACCCTGGGTGACCCACTCCAGGGCGGTTCGGGCGAGTTCCTCGGAGGTGACGCGGCACTCCAGGTTGGCGAGGGCGAGTCGGGTGAGCACGGAGCCGTACCCGGCGCGCCTGAGGGCGCCCCAGAGCTGCCGCTCGTCGCGGAAGGGGCGGCCGCGGAGGAGCTCCCGGGCGGCCAGGGTGTTCACGTGCGCGACGCTACAAATGCGATCCGGGCCCGCCGCGTTGGCGGTGCGGACGAGTCGCTCCCTCCGGGCGATGGGGGGACGCTCCCGGGACAGGTAACGTTTCAGCCTTCTGAACGTTTCGTCCGGGAGGTGACGGCGGAGCCCGTTCAGGGCGTCGGGCGAGTAGTCGGCGCGGCGGAGGGCGGCCCGGATCCGGCGGCCCGAGTGCCCGGGCAGCTCCGGCACGATCCTGAGCTCCACGTCCGTGCCCAGTCGCCGGTTGACCAGCTCCACGGCGGCCAGCCACCGGACGAGGTTCCTCGCGGGCACGGTCTTGGGGATGGAGAAGAGGTCGCCCCGCTTGAGGACCCGCTCGGCGTGGCGTCGGACCTCCTCCAGGTCCCGTCGGGGACCGGCGTCCAGGATGACGTCCACGCCGGCCTCGGCCATGGTGGCGACGCGTACGGGGACCGTGTAGGCCAGGGGGAAGCGCTGGTGGTACCCGCGCACCGGTCGCACGTCGTCGGCGCCGAGCTCGAGGACGATCTCGGCGCGGAGCTCGTATGGTAGGAGGGGTGGGGTGTGGTGGGCGGTGTAGTCCGCGTTGAGGAAGACGATAACTTCCTCCCCGAGCTCGGCGGCGCGTTCGAGGAGGTACGCGTGTCCGCGGTGGGGAGGGTCGAAGTCCGCGGCGATGCCTACGACGGTCAATCGCGCACCCTCCGGACCTCCTCGATCCACATGAGGGGGTACTCCAGCTCCTCCACGTACTCCAGGCGGGCCACGGCCTCCCAGTCCCCGCATCGGGTGACGAGCCGGACGCGGAGGTTGCGCCCGGAGACCTCGGTGTATCCGCCGTAGTTCTCGGTGTCCCGCTCGCTCACGTCGATGTCGACGCTGACCCGCTCGACGCAGGGTTGCAGCTCGGCGGCGCGCTCGATGCAGCGGGCCACGTCCCTCGCGGTCTCGGGGGAGACGGGCGTACCGGAGAATTGATGATAAATGGCGCCCAGGGTAATTCCGGCCTCAAAGATGGCCCGCTCCCGGTCGGTGAGGGTCTTAAAGTGCCTCAAGCGGGGGTCCCCCGGTTGAAGCTGTCGTTTGAGGAGCTGGAGGAGGAGTCGGAGGAGAAGGGGGAGGAGTTCGCCGAGATCATCTACCGGAAGGGTTGGGACTCGCTGGAGGAGCTGATTGAAACGCTGGAGAGCCTGGGGATGGAGGGCGTGGACATCGAGGTGGAGAAGGAGGGGGACGAGGTGCGGGAGATCGTGGTGAGGGTGGACGAGACGGTGACCTCGGACTTTTACGAGGAGAACCCGGACGTGGAGGTGGAGGATCCGGCGTGCCGGTTCGAGGCGGCGCTCTTCCGGAAGCTGGCGGAGCTGTACTACGACGTGGAGATGGAGGTGGAGGAGGAGCGGTGCCGGTTGTCCGGGGATGACCACTGCGAGTTCCGGATCCGGCCTAGGTCCTAGATGGACACGCCCAGCTCCCGGGCCGCGATCCTCACGTCCTTGTCCCCGCGGCCGGAGAGGTTGACGACCACGACGTCACCCCGGTCCAGCTCGCCCCGGTCCACCAGCTTCTTCACGTAGTACACCGCGTGCGCGGACTCGAGCGCGGGTAGGATACCCTCCGTCTCGTTGAGCATTACGAAGCCTTTGAGCGCCTCCTCGTCCGTGACCGCGTCCGCAACGACGCGACCTTCGTCGACTAGGAACGCCAGCTCGGGGCCGACGCCCGGGTAGTCGAGCCCCGGGGCGATGCTGTGGGTGGTTCGGATCTGGCCGTGCTCGTCCTGCAGGACCTTGGTGCGGCACCCGTGGAGGACCCCGGTCTCGCCCGCGCACAGGGAGGCCGCGTGCTCGCCCGTGTCCAGTCCCTTGCCCGCGGCCTCGACCGCGTACAGGGCGACCTCCTCGTCGTCCAGGAACTCGTAGAAGATCCCGATCGAGTTGCTGCCCCCGCCCGTACAGGCCACGATCGCGTCGGGGAGTCCTCCCTCGGCGCGCTGGATTTGCTCCTTGGTCTCCCGGCCGATCACGCGCTGGAACTCGCGGACCATCCAGGGGTACGGGTGCGGTCCCACGACGGAGCCGAGGAGGTAATGCGTGGTCTCCAGGTTCGTGATCCAGTCGCGGAGCGCCTCGTTGATCGCGTCCTTGAGCGTCTGAGTCCCGGCCTTGACCGGGTGGACCTTGGCCCCCATGAGCTCCATCCGGAACACGTTGTGCTTCTGGCGCTCCACGTCCACCGCGCCCATGTAGATCTCGACCTTCTTGCCCAGGGCCGCGCCCGCCATGGCCGTGGCGAGCCCGTGCTGGCCCGCGCCCGTCTCGGCGATGAGCCGGTCCTTACCCATCCGGTCGGCCAGGAGGGCCTGGCCCAGCGTGTTGTTGAGCTTGTGCGCGCCCCCGTGCACGAGGTCCTCCCGCTTGAGGTACACCTTCACGCCGAGCCGCCGAGAGAGGTTCCGGGCGTGGTACAGCGGGGTGGGGCGGCCCGCGTACTTGCGCCACAGCTCCTCGAGCTCCTCCCAGAAGCCGGGGTCCTCGCGCGCTTCCTTGAACGCGTCCTCCAGCTCCTCGAGCGCGGGCATCAGGGTCTCCGGCACGAAGCGGCCGCCGTACTCGCCGAAGTAGCCGTCCTCGTCCGGGTACCGGTCGACGTAGCCCAACCGGGGAGCCCCCTCACAGGGAGCTGACGATCTCCTCGAACCGCTCCTCGCAGACGTTTTCGGTGATGACCTTGCAGACCTCCTCGAAGATGCGGGCGCCCGCGTCGAGGTCCTCGGGGGCGAAGATGGAGGAGGCGACGATGGTGATCCCGGATCCGTAGCGCTCGGACAGCCGGACGGCCCGCTCCGCGCACGCGCGGATCAGGGAGCGTCGCACGACCGTGCCGAAGGTGACTGCGGGCGCCCCGTGCGTGCGGGCCACGTCGTACAGGGTGCCCCCCGTGGCGGTGACGAAGAGGAAGACCCGGTCGGAGAGGTCGACCACGTCCTTGATTCGAGGGCCCGCGTTGGGCACGATCTCGGCGATCTCGGCCCCCTCTTCCTCCACGCCCTGCCGGGCCATCCGAGCGTTCTCCTCGCCGCCGTCCACCACCAGCACCACCTCCGCGTCGTGCTCCACGGCGAGGCGGCCCGCCTCCCGACCCCGCTCCACCGGGTCCACGCCCTTCGGCGCGTCCGCGAACGGGTACTTGGAGGCCCGCTTCCTCACCAGGACCTCGTAGGCGCGGTCGGGGGCGGCCCCGAGCACCTCGATGGCGCCGCCCCGAAGGGCGACCTCCGCGGCGGAGGAGGTGTTGACCACGTCCACCACGACCACCACGTCGCCGTTGAGCGCGGCCTCCGCGGCCCCGCTCGCCCCAATGGTCATTTTGACCGAGGGCATGGACGAACCCCGGGGTGGTCGGGAGTGCGGGCCCCCACCCTGCTGAAGGTGACCGCCGTCCTCGGGTTCCTGATCGGGGCGGCCGCCGGGTTCATCAGCGTTTCACCCGCGAAGGAGGAGGTACTGAAGGAGCGGGAGAAGAGCAAGGTGACCCTGCCCCCGGAGCTGAAGCACCGGAAGCCCCACCCGGTCTCGCCCTCGCACATCGCGGAGCGGGTGAAGGTGAAGGACGTGGGCGTGTCCGGGAGCGAGTCCGGGGGCGGGGGATCGCAGTCGGGCGGCCCGGGCCCGTCGTCAGGTGGAGGAGGCCCCGGGTCCGGGGCTAGCTCCGGACCCGGCTGAGGGCCCGCTCCCGCACGAACTCGGCGACCTCCATCGTCCGCTTGTCCCCGCCCAGGTCCGGGGTCACGCACCGCTCCCGGATGGCATCACCGACGGCCTCCCAGACGGCCTCCGCCGCCTCCTTCTCCCCGAGCCACTCGAGCATCATGGCGGCGGAGAGGATGGCGGCGAGGGGGTTGGCGATGCCCTTGCCGGCGATGTCGGGGGCGGACCCGTGCACGGGCTCGAACAGCGCGTGCTCGTCCCCCACGTTCGCGCTCGGCG
>NZ_JBMXXF010000033.1:0-10066 GCF_053997775.1 Methanopyrus sp. | reverse complement strand
GTCAGGTCGGCTCCACCCGGACGAGCCCCGGCACCTCCCCGTCCACCAGCCGGACCGTCCTCGGCCGCAGGTCGCCCAGCCGGCCGCTCGGGAGCACCCGCCCGAGCAGCGGGACGACGGTCTTGGTGAGTCGGCCGCCGCCCCAGCCCAGCTGCGCGTCCGCGTCCCCCGGGACGTCGACGTTGAACGTCTCCCCGAGCGCCCGGAGGCCCTCCTTCCAGCCCTCCCGGGCCCGTTCCAGCAGGCTCTCCGGTCCCTCCAGCGTCTCCTCCCAGAACTCCCGGAGCTCGCGCCGGGCCGCGCTCAGGAACTCGAACACCGGACGGGGCAGCCTCGGCATCCCCACTTCGCTCCACGACCTCAGTACGTTCCTCAGCTCGGTCCCGTCGACGCTCAGCTCGAGCTCGAAGGCTCCGGTGACGACGAACTCTCGGGCGTCGAGGTGACGTCCCTCCGGGTGCAGCTCGGCCCGGAGGATGGCGGTCGTAACCTCCACCGGCCGGGCGTCGCTGACCTTCACCGCCCGCAGGACGTCCGCGTGCGGGTGGACGTTGGGCCACCCGTGGCTCGATCTCTGGGCCGTGCCGCCCTGGAACACGGTGACCCGGAGCCGCCGGTCGAGCGCCTCGCTGGCCCTGTTACCGCCGGGCAGGCGGTCCGTCAGCGTTCCCAGGTTGATCCCCAGCTCGCGCAGGCGCTTCAGGGCGGCGAGCAGGAGGCCGGTCCGGAGGACCCCCTTCACCGAGGTCCCCGGGATCCAGGGGTCGCCGGCTCGCGTCGGCCGGTAGGTGGGCAGGTACCGGTCCGGCGGCTCCCCGGTCCTGAGGGCCACCCGGTGGAGGACCTTCGCCCCCTCGATCGCCCGCTCCGCTCGTTTGTAATCGCCCTCGCGGAGCGCCTCGGCGGCCTCCGTGGCCCGCTCCGGGTCGAGGGTCATCGGGTCGATGACGTGGGCCTCGCGGTCGCGGACGTAGTAGTCCAGCCCGCGGACGAGTTCCTCCTCCCGGCTCACGCCCACGTGGAGCGGCGTGAGCACCTCCAGCCGGAGCCCCGCGGTCTCGAGCCCGCCCTTCATCGGCTCCCCACCCGCTCGATCGCGGTCACGCAGTCGCGGAGGGCTTCGATGGCGGCCCTGGGATCGTCCTCCTCGGGCGGGAACTCGAAGTCGGGCCGGTGCCCGTGGCGGTTCTCCCAGTAGTCCGGGTCCACGTGGGTCTCGCGCAGGGCCCTCCGCACGTCCTCTCCCGTGATGCAGACCGCCCGGTGCGCGTAATCGTCCCGGAGCGGGCGGAGGCCCCGGATCACGTAGTAGCTGGCGAGGGCGTTCACGGCGGCCGCTCGGCCCGCGTCGGTGATCTCGAGCGAGGTGAGACCCTCCAGGTATTCCTCGAGGTAGTTCGCTAGGGTGCGGGCCGGGTCCCGTCGGACACTCGCTCGTAGGTCGTAGCCCGGGTTCCAGTCCGCCTCCCGGGTCGCGTGCCGGGTGAACGTCTCGGGCTCCGGCTCGCGCCCGGAGACGGCGGAGAAGGCGGTCCACAGGATCATCTCCTGGGCGGTGCAGGCGCGGAGGGTGTACTCACCGTACTCCCCGCGCTTGAGGTGCGTGAGCGCCCGGTCCAGGACGTACCGGGTGCGCTCGGCCATGCGCTCGACCGGGTCGTCCGAGAGCGCGCGCTCCACCCGCTCCAGCCGCTCGCGGACGTCCCGGAAGTCCTCCGGGAGCCTCCGGTAGAGCTCCCGGGCCCGCTCGAACTCGAACCGATCCTCGGCCGCCCGCGCCTCCGCGTAGGTGCGGAGGTCTCTCAGCCCGGAGTGCGAGAGCACGCGGGCCGCCGGGTCGTGCAGCCCGTACCCCAGCAGCTCCCTCGCGACCCGATGCAACAGCTCGTCCCCCACCCGGACCCGGGTGACCCCCTCCGACTCGGACACATACACCAGCTCCGCGTCCGGCCGGGCCTCCAGGCCCCGGAGCGTGAGGGACAGCGACTGGGCGGGCGTCCCCGTCGTCACGTCCAGGTAGGCCTCGTCCGCGCCCTCCAGCACCCTCGGCAGCCGCTCCCCGTACACCTCCAGCATCCGGTCGTAGTCCGCCGGGTTCTCCCGGATCAGCTCGATCTCGACCTCCACGTCCAGGAGCTCCCGCATCGCCTCCGCGACGTACCGCGTGTCCTTCGCCTTCAGCCCGCGCGGGGTCGACCCCGGGTCCTGGTCCGTCGCGAAGAGCACGACCCGGTCCGGCTCCAGCGCCTCCAGCGCCCGCTCCAGGATCGGGAACGAGACCCCGTCCAGGTCACCCTCCCTCACGAGCTCCTTCAGCACGTAGTACGGCTCGCTCACCCGCTCGCCGTCCACCCGCACGTCGTTCACGCCCACGTTCCTCACCAGCAGGGTCGCCAACCCGTCACACCCCCTCCGCGCCCCTCACCCGGACCGGGAACCCGCGCCCGTAGACCACGAGCTCGTACCCGTCCCGGTACATCGGGTCGTCCCGGAGGAACGCCGGGAGGAACCTCCCGGGAACCTCGAATCGGACGTGCTCCGCCCCCGGCCACCTCGGGAAGTACGCGCCCGTGCCCGCCAGGTAGCACCGCGGCACGCGGAAGTTCGTAACGTACGGGCCCACCCGCGCGTAGTGCAGCCCCCGCCGCTCCACCCGCCCGTAGAACTCCGCGTCCCCCACGGGCCGGCAGGCCGAGAGCGTGACCGCCGGCGCCCTCTCCTCCACGTTCCTGCGCTGGGAAAAGACCCGACGCTCCCCTTCCCCCGGCCCCCGGAGCCTCGCCGCCAGCACCTCGCCCGCACCCCGCGACCGGGCCCCGCCGACCCCCACGTCCCGCAGGTACCGAACCACCGCCCCCAGCAGTCCCTCCGGGTCGTACTCCGGCAGCTCCCCCTCGAACCTCAGGAAGGCCACGTGGGTGGGACCGCCCGCCGCCCGACCGCTCGCGTAGTCCACCGTGAACGGCGTCGTGTCCTCCCCCGTCCTCGGCACCGCCGCGTGCGTGACCTGGGCCTGCCCGACCACGGTCCCAACGCCGTCGTCCTTGAACAGTCCGCGCAGCTCCTTGCCCATCGCCGTGGAATCAACGTCCTCCACGCACAGACTCAGGAACAGGGAGAGCGGGACGCGCTCCGGCTCGCGCGCGAGCTCGTGCGTCTCGGGCCCCGCCCCCTCCTCGAGCTCCCGGAGCACCCTCCCGTACCACTCCCGGTCCGAGAGCAGCCGGCGCAGGTGCTCGGGCGCCGGAAGCAGCGGCTCGCCGTCCTCGCCCACCGGGAACGCGTCCGAGAGTTCCAGCCCCTCGATGAGCCCCTCCACGACCTCCCTCACGGTCCCCGGGTCCTCCCCGCGCCCGCGCAGCAGCTCCACCGTCGCGCCCAGGATCGCGCCGAAGAGGGTTTGAGCGGGGAGCGAGCGCCGGGATCGCTCCAGGACGTCGCCGGCCCGGTACCGGCCCAGCGAGAGCTCCAGGACCGCCTCCACGCCTCACCGACCCCACGGTAGCCTCCCGAGCACGTCGTCCAGCCGCTCCACCCACTCCTCCGGCCGCAGGTAGCCCCGGTCGGTGAGGTCCCAGGCCCGGACGACCGCCTCGTACCGCTCCGGCTCCCGATCGTGCAGGTGACTGACCTCCTCCTCGTCCACCGCCTCCAGGTCCCGCTCCGCCGGGAACTCCTCCCCGTCGCTCGGGTTCAGGTACCAGCCCGTCGATCGGGCGCAGACCGCCGCGATCCGGAACTCCACCCGGCCGTACCCGCGCGAGGTGCTGTGGCCGATCCCCTGGTCCTCCACGAGCTTCAGCGAGGCGAGCAGGTGCCGCAGGTCGGACTCCAGCTCCCGCTCGCTCTCCACCCGGTAGACGATCTCCAGCCCGAACCGGGAGTTGCGGAGCGCCCGCTCCATCTGCCGCGGGTTCGCCTCCCCCGTCACCCGCTCGATCGCGTTCTCGTGCTTGACCTCCGTCGGCTCGCCCACCCGCTCGATTAGGTGGTTGACCGTGTACCGCGTCGGGTGTGCGTCCCGGAAGGCCACGCGCGCCTCCTTCTTCGTGTCCGCCGCGTCGCACCTGTATTTGTCCAGCTGGTGACCGGCCGTGCCGTACAGCCGGCACACCGGGCAGGTGTCAAGCCCATCCTCCAGCCACGGTGGCTTTCGGCTGAGCTCGCCCTTCTTCAACGCCTCGGCGACGATTTCCGGCCGCACGAACCCGCACTCGTGCCGCTGATTATCGTGCCCACCGAAGAACGTGTCCTCGTCCACGCCGCACTCCTCCATCCACGCCAGCTCGAACAGCGCCCGGCACCGGCCCTTCAGCGACGAGCCGGGGACGTACGGGTACCCCGTCACCGGGTCCTTGATCACCGGGTTGTCCAGCCCGCCGATCTCGATCTCCTCCTCGGACGTGCCGATCCTTGTGCCCGTCAGCAGCCGGATCTCGCCCACCAGCGCCAGCGTGCCCGACACGCCCACCATTCCCCGCACCCCCTACCTCGCGCCCAGGAAGCGGTGGAACGCGATGATCGACTCCATCAGGAAGTGGAGCGCTTCGACGGCGCGGAGCTTGACGTCGTCCTCAACGTCGTCCCTCTCCACGATGCCCGTCGCCCGGCGCATGGCCTCGTCCAGCACCTCATGCAGCCGCTCGAACGCCTCGACCTTCCACCTCTCCCCGCTCGCCCTACCCACCGCATAAGCGAGCGTCACCCGCGCCCGGCCCAGCCGGGCGATGACCTCCTCCCAGTCGCCGCGCCCCTCCGCCGCCTCCCGCGCCGCGTCCCGGACCGCCGTGACTTCGGCGTAGATCTTCCGCAGCTGCGAGTGGGCGACGCCCAGCGCCAGGGCCGCCGTGTAAAAGGCCAGCTCCATCAGCCTCCCCTCATCCGGCCGCAGCCGGATCTTCTGCCGCTTAAACGCGTCCACCAGCTCCTCGAACCGCTGCTTCACCTCATCCGCGCGATCCCTGTCCAGCCGGCCCGGCTTGAACAGGTACTTCTCCCTAAGCTCCGCCAGCTTCAGCTCCGAGCTCATCCTACTCACCCCGCCGCGCGATCAGATGGGGGATGAGCGCGACGTCGACCAGCCCGACGGGGTACGCGTCCGCATCCTCCCCCGGGCTCACGGGCAGGACCGAGAGCAACCGTTGCGTGAGCGTGTCATCGTCCCCCTCCATCCGCCGGACCACGTAGACCAGGCGCGAGGCCGCGCCCACGTCGCCGCGCTCCCACCAAGCCCGGAGCGCCCGGAGCAGCCGGTACGCTCGGGCCTTCTCCCCGAGCGCGTCCCGCACGTCCTCCAGCAGCTCCACCGCCGCGAACGCCCGATCCAGCCGCACCGGGCCGGGGGTCGATCCGGAACCGCTTAGGTTTCCACTCTGACCATTGTTCCCATCTTCGGAAACCGAATTGTTAATTTTAGAAACGCTCAGTCGCGGGAGCGAAACGCGCGCCTTGGGCGCCAGTCGGACCCGCACGGGGTCGTCGCCCTCGCCCGCCCGCTTCGCCCCCCGCTCCCGGTCCTTGAGCGCCCGCAGGACCAGGTGAAACGGGGCCTTCCTCCGGGTGAGCAGCACCGCCCCGGAGAGGGACGCGACCGACAGGTACCCCGTCGCGTGCGCGAAGAGCAGGAAGGCCTCGAACGGCAGGGAGTACGCCTCGTTCCACGCGCCCGCCACCAGCAGGTCGTCCCCGCCCGAGAACACCAGCAGGAACGGTCGGCCGCGCCCCTCCCCGTGCTCCGGTTCGAGCCTCCCGTCCTCCCCGAACCGGGGCAGCAGCTCCAGCGGGTCCAAGGTCCGCTCCCCGTCCGCCAGCCTCACCTCGAGCCCCGGCACGTCGTCCAGCAGCTCCGCGGCCGTGCGGAACCCCAGCGCGTTCACCCAGTGCCGGAACACCAGGTCCGTGAGCCGTGAGAGGGAAAGGAACGTGCCGAACGCGTCCCCGGCCGCCACGCTCACCCAGTCGCCCAGGTTGTCCACGTCCACGTACGCGAGCCCCAGCAGGCTCGCGCCGGGCGCCCGCTCCGCCATCCCCGAGAACGTTGCGAGCCCTTCCTCGCCCTCCGACTCCGGTACGTCCTCCTTCGTCGCCGCGTACCAGGGGAAGTACGACATGACCACCCGGGCCGGGGACTCGGCCTCCCGGGCCGCCTCCAGCGCCTCCCGCACGTGCGCCGGGTCCACCAGCAGCAGCTCGCCCGCCTCGGCGGCGCCCTTCAGACCGTCCCGTCTCACGTGATGCGCGCAGACCCTGCGACCCTCCCGCTCGCACACCACCGCCGCGCCCTCCAGCTCCTCCCCCACCAGGAAGCCCGCGAACACCGGCCGGTCCTCCTCGTCCCGCCGGACCAGCGCGTCGCCCAGGTCCGCCAGCCGCTCGCAGTGCTCGCACCCCTCGCCCTCCCGCATCGGCGCCCCGCACACCGGGCACGGGTCGACCTTCCCGCTCACCCGCGCCTCGGGCAGCCGGGAGCGTCGCAGGTCCCGACCCACCCGGCGTCCCAGCTCCTCCACCTGTCGCCTGAACAGCCCCTTCCTCCGCTCCACGAGGTCCTCGTACCCGAGCCCCACCCACGCGAGCCCCAGCCGCAGCACGCCGTCCGTGCCCTCGAGGACCGCCCGCTTCAGCGCCTCCCGCGCCTCCCGCAGCGCCTCCAGGATCCCGTCGGTGCGAGGTAGGAGGAGCGTGAACCCGCCTCCCGCGGCTCGAAGCAGCAGGGCGGGGTGCGCCCACTCCCCCAGCGCCTCGCGGAGCGTCGCCCAGGCCGCGCCCGCCGTGAGCAGGTCCACGAAGGCCGAGCGACCCCGGATGATCTTCAGGTAGGAGGCCGGCCGGCGCCTAGCCTCCAGCGGGGACGCCCGCCGCACGGACCGAATGAACTCCCCGATCCCACCCAGCGCCCCCCGCACCAGGAGGAACCCGTCCTCCCCCTCCCTCAGGCCCTCCTCGAGCGCGTCGTAGGCCTCCGCCGGGTCGTCCTCCGGGGCGTCCAGGCACCCCTCCTCCACGAGGTGACCCAGGCAGACGGCGAGGGCGGCCGTGAGGAGGCCGTGATCGTAGAGGGAGATCGCCCGCATGTGGTCCCGGCCCTCCGGGATCCAGTGCTGGGCGGGGACGAGCGAGGCCACCGCCTCCAGCGCGACCCGGGCCGGGTCGAACGGGTGCGGGTGCTCCGGCGCGCCCAGCTCGCGCAGCAGCTTCACCAGGCTCTCGCTCAGCCGACGGTACCGTTCCCGGCACTCGTTCTCGTCCACCTCCGACCTCGACGCCGTCTCCGGGGGCCGGAACTCCCGCGGGTGCACGTTGAAGTGCAGGAGCCCGAGCTCGTCCGGCAGGAACTCGGGTCGAGCTTCCTCCCAGCCCAGCCCCCGGACGTCCCCCTTCAACCGCTCCCGGAACAGTCCCCACACCCGGTGCCAGGGGTTGAGCAGCGTCCAGAACGACCGCCTGCTCCCCTCACCCTCCTCCCGATCGAGCTCGTTGCGGCGCTCGGCGCTCGCCAACGTGTCCGCCAGGGCCACGCAGGCCAGCTCCAGCCCCCACTCGCCCGGCGCCGCCACCCCTAGCCGGTCCGGGTCCGCCCGGGTGAGCGCGTCCCGGTCCCTCCTCCTCCGGTCCCGGTGGTGGTGCCGGGCCGCGAGCACGGCCAGGCCCAGCGTCTCGTCCCGCTCCGCCCGGTCCCCGAAAGCCTTCTTAAGCAGCCGCTCGCCCGATTCCTGGTGGTTCTCCCTCGAGCCGACGTACCGCTGCCTCAGCTTCCCCACGTCGTGCAGGAGCCCCGCCAGCGCCAGCCGCTCCGCCCGCACCCTCCGGCCCCCGGGCTCGGGGTTAGGGTGGCCACCGCGGCATCGGGACTAATTAACGGCGCGCACCGTCGGGTCCGTTAACCGCGGGTTAACCCGGGTCTTTCGAAACGCTCATGCCGCCCGACGGCCCCCGGTCCCTGGGGGTCGAGCGGTTGAGGCCCGCGGTCGCGGCGCTCGGGATCCTGGTGCTGCTGGCCCAGCCGGCGGAGGGCCTGCGGGTGGCGGTCTTCGCCCCGAAGGACGTGGAGCCCACGTGCCTGCGGGCGATCGAGGAGGTGCTGCGGGGCGCCGGGATCGACTTCGACGAGGTGCGGGGCGGGGACATCGCGAGCGGGTCGCTCCTGGGCCGGTACGACGCGCTGATCCTCCCGGGCGGCGCGTACGCGGATCGGGTGACGGGCAACCCGGGGTTCGTGAGCGCGCTGCGGGAGTTCGTACGGTCGGGCGGGAAGGTCATCGGGATCTGCGCGGGCGCGATCACGGTGGTTCGGGCGGGGCTGGTTCGGGCCAGGATCGAGAGGGTGGGGCTGGGCGTCGGCAGGGTCACGCTGAGGCTGGAGCGGGACCGGCTGACGGAGGGGCTGCCGGACCGGCTGGAGGTCACGTACATCAACGGGCCCGTGATGCGGTCCGAGGGCGCCAAGGTGGTCGCCCGGTACGCGGGCGGGATCGTCAGGAGCGGGGATGCGATCCTGGTGGACCGGTACGGTAAGGGCGAGGCGATCGCGATCGGCCCGCACCCGTGCCACGACGAGAACGGCAACCTGAACCGGGAGGGCGCGAAGCTGCTGCTCAACGCCCTGGGCGTGAAGGCGTGGGAGGTGAAAACGGGGGCGAGGTCGGGCGGAACCAAGGGAGGAAGCTGGTGGCCGACGCCGGTGCTCCCGGTGGCGGTGGCGCTGGGCCTGGTCGTCGCCCTCACGGTCCGCGGACGCGCCCGATCGGGCTGACGCCCCCGGCGGAGTCTTTTCGACGCCTTTGGTCACCCGGGACCCGACCCACCCGGGGCTCCCGGCTTGCTGCCCGCGCTCCTCCTTCCGCTGCTGCTTACGCTCCCGGCCCTCACCCCGGCTCAGGCCTGGGGGCTCGAGGTCTCGGTGCGGCACGACCGATCGCTCCAGCTGGACCGCGACGGGTGGGCCGTCGTCGGCGCCCTGCGGGCGTACTCCAGCTACTACGGCCCGCTGCCGCACGGCGAGTGCGAGCGCGCGAGGGAGATTCACCTGGTCCGGTACCGGTGGGCGCGGACCGGCCTCGCCTGCACCGTGGACGGGATCGTGCTGGGCCTGCGGTGGTACTACTCCGCTCACCTGTTCGGCCCGTCGGAGCCCGGCGTTCCCGAGCCGTTCGAGCGATCGGGTGGGAGCCTCTCAACGACCGTGAGCGTGCCCCGGGGCGAGGTGAGCGCGGTGGGCGCCCTGTGGGCGAGGATCGGCGGGTCCTACCGGTCGGTGCCGGTGCTGGCGGTGCGCTCCGACGGAACGGTCCGGCTGGTCGTGCTCGACGAGCGCCCGCGCGTGCTCGAGCTGGGGACCGTCGAGGGTGACGTGGTGCTATCGCACTCGCTGCTGGAGGTCCGTCGGATCGAGGGCCGTCGAAACGTGACGGTGCCCCCGCCACGGATCGTCTTCGTGGACTCGTCCGGGCGCCTGGTGGAGGTGGATCCGATCGGGGGCGGGCGCCGCGTCCTGGCCCGCGTGAACGGGCCGGCCCGCGTGTGGGGATGGATCGCGGGCGGCTACCTCGTCACCGTCGGCGACCGGACGCTGCTCGTCCTCCCGAGCGGCGAGGTCCGGAAGGTGGAGGTGCCGAGGGGCTGGCGGGTCCTGGCGCTGCCGGGGGACGACTACCTCCGGAAGTGGGGCTTCCTGGTCCTGGCCTCCGGGGAGGGGCTGGCCGTGGGTCGGCTTGAGGGGTCGATAGTCAGGGTACTCACCCCGGCGCTGAGGGTCCCGGCCGACGTCAGGCTGGCGTGGCTGACCCCGTGGCACTGGCCGGGCTACGGAACGGTCTGGAGCTGGGAGCCCGAGGGCTCACCCCAGGGGTTCATGATGGCCCTGTGGCGCGGGTCGGAGGTCATCGTCGCGGCCTGGCACCGGGGGTCGCCGTGGAGGGTCCGGCGGGTCGCCTTCCCGGGCCCGGTGGGGTCGGTGATCGGGGTGGCGATCGGGGCGAGCGAGCGCCGGGACGCGCGGTCGGTCTCGCTGGTGTTCGTGCCGACGGAGGGGAGGCTGTCCGTCTACCGGTTGGTCGCCAACGTGACC
>NZ_JBMXXF010000032.1:0-2411 GCF_053997775.1 Methanopyrus sp. | reverse complement strand
TCACCTGGACCTCCTCCCAGTCGTCGAGGTACCCGTTCTCCTCGAGGTACTTGCCCAGGATGCGGGCGATGACGCGGGAGGGTGGGTCGCCGGTCTCCGAGACGATCTTGGAGATGCCCCAGAGGATCTTGGGCGGTAGGATGACGGAGACGCGGGGTCGGCGCACGCGGGCGTCCCCCTCAAAAGATGTCCCAGGGTGAGTCCTTGCGCTCTTCCTCCTCTTCCTCCCGCTCTCGCTCCTCGCTCACGATCTCGCGCACGTCGAGCTCCTCCCGCTCGACCTCGACCGACTTGGTCTCGGCGCGCCGCTCGGCCCGGTGTCGTTCGGCGAGGGCGCGGATCCGCGCTTCGATCGTGTCGAGGGTGGCGCGTCGGCCGTCCAGGAGGTGGTTGTCGGTGGCGGCGAGGTTGTTGACGCGGTCGACGTGGAGCTCGCCCTCGAGGGTCTCGATGTCGGTCACGATGGAGGAGAGGGTGGAGGCGTCGTAGGCCTCGCGGGGGGTGCGGGCGACGACGAGGTTGCGGCCGCGGGAGCCCTTGAGGACCCAGCGGAACTTGTCGTCGGCGCGCTCGGACTCGGGCTCCTTGGGGTGGGGGAGGACCATGGCGTGGACGACGACGGGGATCTCCTCGGAGATGAGGCGGGCGACGGCGATCCCCACGGCGCCGGCGAGCCCGTACACGACGACGGGGGCGATCTCCCGCTCGAAGGCGCGCTTGCAGGCCTCGAGCACCCGGTTCATGGGTTCCTGGCCGAGGAGCTGGCGGTAGGCGGTCTTGTGGTCCCGGTGGGCGCCGGTGGGGCTGCCGGCGTTGACGGTGAGCCGGGTGTAGGACTCCTCGGCGTCGAGGACGTCGGCGCGGGACCCGACCACGAGGACGCGCTCCTCGGGGAGGGAGGAGAAGGTGGAGGCCCGGGCCCCGCACCCGCCGGCGAAGATGAACACGGGGGCTCACCCCGGTGTCGTTCTCTCGTCACGCGCGGGTCATCTCGGGCGTCCGGTTTGTCAGTTTCGGGTGCGTCAGACCTCCAGCTCCTCCCCCACGCCGGGCCGCTCGCACCGGACGTTCAGCCGCTCCAGGTGGCGGGCGTGGTGGGGCCGGAAGTAGTGGCAGGCGATGACGCGGCGCACGCCGGCCTCGGCGAGGGCCCGCGCGGCCTCCCGGATCTGGGCGGATCCGGGGTACCGGCAGAAGCCGGCGACCAGCGTCTCGACGTCCCACCGCTCGGCGACCCACCGGACGAACTCGCCCAGCTCCCGGGGCTCGCGGGCGGTCACGAGGACGCCCTCGGACTCTAGCAGGAGGCCGGTGAGGTTCGGGCGCTCGACGACGAGCGCGCCGGGGGCGGGCTCGGCGCGCCCCCGCACCCGTTGGACGCGGGGGACGTCGAGCTCGGAGGCTGGGGAGGCGAGGACGGTGAGCGCGGGGTTCCGGTCCAGGAGGCCCGGGAGCGCGCCGACGTGGTCCTCGTGATCGTGGGTGACGATCACGGCCTCCAGGTCCCGGGGGTCCACCCCGGCCCGGCGCAGGTTGTGGAGGAGCACGCGGTCGCGGCCGCCCGCGTCGACGAGGAGGCGCCGGCCCTCAAGCTCCACGAGGCAGGAGAAGCCCCAGGTGGCCCGGAACCCGGACCGTCCCCGCCGGTCGTCGTACACCAGCCTCAGCCTCACGTTCACCCGTCCCGATCGGGCCCGCGCCCCGGGTTAAACCCCACGGTGGGTCAGCTACCGCAGGGCTCCCCACGACCGCCGTGCGGGCCGTCGGCAGGGTAAGTCCTCATCATCCCGGGGCGCGGGCCCTCAGGCCAGGTGGGCGAGCAGGAGGAGGGCCAGGGCGAGGGTCAGGGGCGCCCAGCCGGCGAGCCAGGGCCATCGGGGGTCGGGGTCGAGGGCGGGGGTGAGGAGGGCGAGGGTGGCGAGGAGCTTCGCCGGGGTGGGGCGGGCGAGGAGGCTGAGCAGCCCGCCGAGCGCCCCGAGGGCGAGGTGGAGTGGGTCGGGGGCGTACCGGTAGGCGGTTGGGGGCGCCCCCGCGGGGCGTAGGAGCAGGACCGCGGCGGGGTGGTACCCCTCGGAGCGGATCACGACGGCCGGGGGCCCGTCGAGCGTCGGGACCAGGGCCGCATCGAGGTCGTGGAGGGGCGGGAGCGGGGTGAAGGTGAGCCGGCGGGCGGGTCCTCCCTCGGGGAGGAGCCAGGCCTCCTCGACGCCCCCGTACACGTAGTACCCGTCGATGAACGGGGCGGGCCAGACGATCCATCCGTCCACCAGCGGCACCTCGCACCGGGCCCAGAACAGGCCGGGGCGCGGCGGTGCGTACTCGATCACGAGCCAGCGCAGGCCCTGCGACCGGATCAGCCGGGCCGGCTCGCCCGCCGCCGGGAACCAGCTCGGGGACCACGACTCCTCCCT